>CANETR010000089.1 GCA_947441325.1 Saprospiraceae bacterium | reverse complement strand
GGAGTTAAAGTTTACCCAAAGTGGACCTCTTGTATTTGGATAAGGCAGTACAAAGAACGCCATCCAAACTCTACCCATATGCCAAATAGGAAACTGACCTGCACACATTACCGCAAAAATAGTCATCGCTTCGGCTGCTCTGTTTACCCCTGTTCTCCATCCTTGACGGAAAAGCAACAAAATTGCAGAAATTAACGTACCGGCATGACCAATACCTACCCACCATACAAAGTTGGTAATATCCCAACCCCAACCGACAGTTTTGTTAAGATACCAAGAACCGATACCCCACCAAATTGTAACAATCATAGTTACGGAACCAAAACCAAGCAGACCGAGGGTCATAAGCAGCATCAAAACCCAATTTCTATCGGGCAGCTGCTCAGTTGGTGAACAGATATCTTCAGTTATCTGGTGATAAGTCTTATTGCCGGTTATTAGTGGCGGACGAATATCTGATACGACTGCGCTCATAAGAGTTTATATTTATTACGATGAGAATTTATATTCTTGTTTAAATCAAAAACAATTTATTATGCATTAAACTTTGCATCCTTGTTGACTACTTTCATGAGATAGGTAACAGATGAACGTACATTTACCTCTTCGAGAGCAAGGTATCCGCGATCTGAAGCCATCCATTGAGCTACCATACTTT
This sequence comes from Saprospiraceae bacterium, assembly GCA_947441325.1. Classification (GTDB taxonomy): domain Bacteria; phylum Bacteroidota; class Bacteroidia; order Chitinophagales; family Saprospiraceae; genus Saprospira. The sequence continues at coordinate 6,672 of CANETR010000089.1, read as the reverse complement.
CTTTGTCATTACGGTCACCGAATACAATTGCGCCTGTAGGACAAGCAGACTGACATGCAACTTTGACATCACCGTCTTTCAAACGACGACCTTCAACTTTTGCAGTTAGTTTACCTTCTTGTAAACGTTGTACGCAGAAACTACATTTTTCAATTACACCACGAGAACGGACAGTTACATCTGGATTCAATACCATACGTGTAAGATTGTCGGTCATGTAAGTGTAGTATTCATCATTTTCCATTCCACGATTCATGTCAACCTCATTCGCAGGGAAAAGATCGGCAGATGTATAGTCTAACCAGTTGAAACGACGTACTTTATAAGGGCAGTTGTTTGCGCAATAACGAGTACCGATACAACGGTTATATGTCATTTGGTTCAAACCTTCAGAGCTGTGGTTTGTAGCTGCTACCGGACAAACGTTTTCGCATGGTGCATTGTCACAGTGCTGGCACATCATCGGCATGTAGGCAGTATTCGGCGTTTCTTCGTCACCATAATAGTAACGGTCGATACGCAACCAAGCCATATCATGTGCTTTTGAAACTTCAAATTTACCAACAACAGGTATATTATTTTCAGCCATACAAGCTATTGTACAAGCACCACAACCGGTACAGGCATTCAAGTCAATTGACATTGCCCACCAGTGTGCCAATCCGTACACTTCTTCTCTTGTTGGATATAGACCCTTGCTATTGAGGTATTGATATTCTTTGCGTTTTTCTTTCAAAGACTTTACTCCCTTTTCAAGGTCAGCAGCAGTTGATTGGAAGAAAACTGAACGATCTGTAAGAGAGCCTTGGAAACCTCTGTGACCTAGTACCTGCTCATCTACATTTATTTCTTTACCATCTTTTGTCTTATTTTTAAGACCGTAAGTATGGTGTATTTGTACAGGAGCGAATTGACCATCACGTCCTACTTTTTTGATATCAGCAGCTTTTGAAGAATATTTAAATTCTTTCACTTCAGGGAACAAATCTTTACCAACCAAAGAACCTGCAAGACCTGCGATGCTACGACCGTAACCCAAACCGATGGTTACAACTTTTTTGTGTTGTCCAAACTGACGGATTACCGGCAATTTGTAGGTGTTTCCATTTATTTTTAATTCTACAAGATCCCCATCAATTAAATTACCAAATGGAGTTTTATAGTTGTTATCGCCATCCCATTCAATTGGAATTGAGATAAAGTTATCCCAAGTTGTACGCATGATTGGATCTGACATTTCCTGAAGCCATGGGTTGTTGGCATACTGTCCGGCACCCATATTGATGGTTTCGTAGAAAATAACTTCCCAAGCATCGCCAGAAGCTTCGCCCAAGTTTGCAAGTGCTGCCTGAGCTGCTGCTAAAACACCAGTGGCTGCAACTTTCTCTTCAGTTTTAGCTTCAGTTTTCTTTGGTTCTGGCTTTTTCTCTTCAGCTTTCACCGCAGTTTTAACTTCTGCTTTCTTTTCTTCTTTCTGATCGACTTTTTTAGCGTCTTTTTGTTCTTCGGTACCAGTTGCCAGAGCTGCAGCTACTGCAAAAACAGGCAATGCATAAGATTTTGGCTCAGCGTCGGGTGTATCCAATTTGAATGCACCGTCGTGAAGCACATTTTCCCAAAATGACTGAGGTGTAAGATATTTAGTCTGTGCAGAAAAGAAATTCTTTTTCCAGAAAGCCTTTAGATATTCATAATATGGCTGATCACCTTCTACTGTAACGCCTCCCCATGTTAGGAAACTTTGTCCAGCAGCACGGGTTTTGAATAAGGGGCGGATTGTTGGTTGAATAAGGTAATATTGACCTTGTTTAGGATTTGCATCACCCCAAGATTCGAGATAATTATGATCAGGGGCAACGTATGTACAACGAGAGGCAGTTTCATCAATTGAACCAGCCATCGAGATGGTAACTTTACCAGCTTTGCTCAAAGCCTCAAGACCTTTAGCAAAATTAGTTGCAAGACCAGGTAAGTCAAAAGCAGGATTGGCATCCAATACGATTAAAGCATCGATTGAACCTAATTCAGCTGTGAGTTCTGCAATAGCCTTATCACTATCATTACGTTGTTTAGAGTATCCTTCCCAAAGAATAGTTTTGCCGTAAGAGCCAAGCATTTCGTTGATACCATTAACAACTTTTTGAATGTTGATATCATTGATACCACAAGCAACAAGAGCCTGACCTTTATTTTCAACTAATTTCTTTGCTGCATTTTTGATTCCGGCATTTGCTTTTGCCCATGAAAATTTCGCAGAAGATGAAGCAGCTCCGTTTCCGGTAAGAGTAGCAACTTCATTGAAAAGCATTTTAACTGCAGATGCTTGTTCAGATGGTTTTAACAGTACGCGGTGGTCTGCATTTGAACCAGTAAGTGACATACGTCCTTCGAACTGTATGTGCACCGACATTTCCTTAGTTGCATTTGGAAGCTGTTTGTCCGACAACTTACGGTTTTTGATATAGTCTGCTGAATATTCAACAGGAGAAATCCAAGTACCGAGGAAATCGCAATCGATAGAAACAACACATTTTGCAGCATCGAAACGATAATTTGGAACTACTGCTTTGCCAAACATTTCGCCATTTGCTTCGAGCAATGCTGAAGTTGAAAATGGTTCGTATTGAATGTGTTTTGTATTTGGAAACTTATTTTTAAACTGTTGGATAGCAGAAGAAAGTGTTGGACTCATTGTAGTATGAGAAACAATACGAACTTTTGAGCCCTCATTGAGTTTAGACATAATTTCTTTATCGAGATCTGTCCAACTCATTTCCTGTACGCTGTATGCTTTCTTTTTATTCTTAGCGTCTGCAGATTTTACCTTACCGGCCGTTTTGATACGATTGGTATCATAAAGATCGAGTACAGAAGCCTGAGAACGAGCAGAGGTACCACCATGTGTAAACGAAAGCGGATGTCCTTCAATTTTGATAGGACGACCTTCACGTGTTTTGATCAAAACAGGAACACAATCAGAGCCTTTTACAAAGGTTGAGGCATAATAGGTTGCAACCCCAGGTACGATTTCCTCGGGTTTTACCAAGTATGGTATTACTTTTTTAACAGGTATTTCACAACCTGCCAAAGTAGCTGCACCAATACCAAAGCCCATGTATTTCAAAAAGTCTCTTCGGTTCGGGCCTTCGCTGTTATTTTCCTGCTCAGAAAATTCAGGAAACTCTGCTTCCTGTGATTTTAAGAACTCGGGGTCTTGAGTAAGATCCTCAGCGCCAGCCCATACTTTTGTGATATTCTCCTGATTGTTCATAAACTAGTCGGGTATATTATATCGGGACGAATTCCCTGTTTTTAATGTTAATTTAAATAATCAAAGTAGTATCAAAGCCTGTCAAAGCTAAATTTTAGTAATGACATTTTTGGCATTCCAAACCACCGATTTCCTCAACTGTCACGCCATTACGTTTGCCGGATTTAACCTCATTGTGGTATTGTTCATACATTTTGTGGCTTTTAGTTTCGGCATTATAATATGCATTCTCGTCGAACTTAACTTTGGTTTGTCTGTGACAATTTACACACCATCCCATAGAAAGTGGTGCATATTGTTTAACCAATTTCATTTCTTCTACCTTTCCATGGCAATCTTGGCAAGCTACTTTACCTACAGTTACGTGCTGTGCGTGATTGAAGTAAGCATGATCGGGAAGGTTGTGTATTTTAACCCAGTTTACTGGTTTGCCAATCATTGGTTTAGCAGATGCTAACTGTGTATTGATTTCTGTTTCTGTGATTGCCTTGTTTTCTTTATTAGCTTCAACCAACCATTTTTTGTAAACAGCCAAACGCTCATCTGCTGATACAGACTCTTTGAAATATTGTCCGTACTCAGGTGTTTTGTTTGATATTGGATTGAAACCAGAAGCAGCGTAAATTTTCAGAATTTCGGCAGTTCCGTACTCAGGACCTTTCTGAATGGCTGTGTGGCAATTCATACAAGTATTAGTAGCAGGAATAACTGCATGCTTAGAGCGACGGGCACCATCGTGGCAATATTGGCAATCGATGCCATTTTTTCCTGCGTGTACTTCGTGAGAGAACTTAATTGGTTGGTCTGGAGCATAATTTTGCTGGCGACCTAGTCCAATTGCATTGTTCACAGTAGTATAACCACCTACAATTACTAAGGCGAAAATCAAAATTCTAACAACAGTTGGATTTAGTACAATCTGGAAGAATGTTTTTTCTTCGTCAAGAGCTTCTCCTGATCTTTGTTGTGCGAGACGATTTAAGCTGTTGATGTAACGTGCAAGCAAAATAGTTGACATTACCAATACAAATGCCAATACCCAGAGAATGGTTGAACCACTACCTTTTTCTTTCTCATCAGTTTTGGCAGCAGCGCCAGCTGTATCAGCAGCTGCGGCTACACAAGGTGGTTCAGCACAACCAGCAGAAGCCATATTGTTGATGTAAACCAAGAGGCCTTGAATATCTTCATCTGTCAAGGCTGGGAAAGGAGTCATCACAGTGTTATTGTAAGACGCATACAAACCCTTGGCGTAAGAGTGTGATTTGTAGGATGCATCTCCTAAAACACCTGAAGAGTTGCGTATCCAATCATAAAGCTCCTTTTTAGGAAATTTAGACCAGCGATCTTCAACTCCGGCTAATGCAGGACCTGTCATGTCCTTTTTCATGTCTCTGCTGTGACAAGAAGCACAATTGTCTTTAAATAACGCCTCACCTTTTTTGGGATCTTGTGCATTTGCCCAATTGAAACTCAAACCGAGCATCAGAGCAAGCGTTAAACAGCGTAAAAAAGTTCGAAATATCATGTGTGTAAAAGTTTTGTCGAAAAAAACAACTTTTGTAGTTGCAGCAAAATTACAATGTTGTATCCAATATTCAAAAACTTTGTAAAAGTGCAGATTTATTTAGAAAAAGTCTAAACAGACGCAGAAGGACTAGTTATTGAATTTTTTTTCAAATTTGCTCGAAATCACCACTTTAACTTTTCTCGTTTTTAATTACAAGTATCAAAAAAATATAATTAGCGAACAAAAAAGGAAAAAGTACTATTTTATGAGCCTTGTTTGAAACATACAGTATTGCAATTTCGTGACAAAAATATGACAATTCTCAACATTTTCACATTTAGATAAGAAAATCAAATTAATTTTTTTCACGTTTTTTCAATCCAAGCCTTAATTCCTTATCCCCAAGGGATACGATAAGCTGAATACTTTTTTATATTTTTTTGTAATTCACAAGTTTATATTTAAATATTTGAAATATATTTAAGGAATGCAGTTCTGCAGATACTTTAATTTAAGATTGTATAATCGCAGTTTATGGCTAACTTTGTGTGTAGATAGCTATACATTATAATAATATCGATATGAAATACTGCTCCATAATTTTACTCTTTTGCACAATTTTAACAAGCATTTCTCTTCATTCACAGCAGCAAGAGCCGCAAGAATACAAGCGTTTAATGCTCGAACTTATTCCTGCTGATGCTGTATTCACAGCAAGCATTAAATGCAATGCCATTGATGCAAAAACAAATTTGAAAAATCTCTCAGAATTAAGCGTTAGTGAAGATCTAATTACAAGAGCTGCTAAGCTATTAGAAATCAACGAAAGTCGATTTATGCTTGAAATGATTCGAAACCCAAAATCAAAGGGAATTGAATTTCCTTCTGAGCTTATGGCTTTTGGAGAAACAGAATCAAATATCAGGTATTTTAATGTTTTGGTTCCTGTATCGGATGCTGCTGTTTTTAAAACTGAAATTTCATCTTATTTCGGCCCAAAATTTAACAATTCTATTGTAGCCAAGGGGCAGCAATTGGCCTATATACACAATGAGCGCATTGCAATAAGTTGGAACAAACAAATTGCCGTCATCACATTCTTGTTAGCTGATCAATATTTGGATTATAGTACAGAAGAATCCAGAAGTGAACTGCGAATTTCATTGGAAAGTTACCTCGATAAGCTTTATTCAACCGATGTTTCGGAGAGTATGGCACAGAATAGTCAGTTCAAAACTTGGTATGATAAGATAAGAGATGCGGGAATTTGGCTCGATTACAAAGAAGTCATGCGACTCAATTTAGAAAATAGCCTGGGATCTTCTGAAATGACAAGAATGGCCAGGAATATAGCCGAAATAATTTTGAGTAGTTATGGTGAGATGAGTTTGGCATCTGATCTTAGCTTTGAAAAGGGTAAAATCATCTCAGATACAAAAATGTTTGCCCCAGAGGATATTATCTCTTTTTCAAAAATGGCAACATCCAATCGAGCAAATAAAAAAATGCTAAAATACATGGATGGCCAAAAAACAGGTATTTACATGACAATGGCTACCAGTCCAAAGGGTGTTTATGAGGGTTGGAAAAAGTTTTTGGCAGAAAAAGCAGGGGCTTACAAGAATAGCGTAGAAGATCTCTTTGGGTTTTTAGAAATTTTTATTGACGAAAAGGAAGCTTTCAACTTTCTAAAAGGAGACCTTTTCTATGCAATAAATGGACTGAAAACCATTGAGAAAACGAATACAGCGTACATGTACGACAGTGAAAAAGATGAATATTTGCCTGTTGAAACAACAAACAAGGAGCAAATTCCCCTTTTTACAGCTGGCTTCTCATATGGTAAGAGAGAACATATTCTCAAACTCATTCGGATAGTTGAAAGAACCGG
>CANETR010000088.1 GCA_947441325.1 Saprospiraceae bacterium | reverse complement strand
TTAGCTTATCGGTCGACGATACGATTCAAATTGATTTTTTGGATTAAATCCCCAAAAAGGTGTCAGTATTTAAATTTAAACAGTTTTCGGTTCATCAGGATGCCTGTGCCATGAAAGTGGGAACAGATGCTACGCTTTTGGGTGCCTGGGCCGATTTGAAGAACGCTGAAAATATACTCGACATCGGCACTGGTACAGGTGTTTTAGCGCTGATGGCAGCACAACGTAATACGGCTGCAAATATAACGGCAGTCGAGTTGGATGAAGCAGCCTACCATCAGGCAAAAAATAATTTTGACATTAGCCCCTGGGCCAATCGCCTTCAAGTATTTCATAGCTCCATTCAGGATTTTGAAAGAGAAAACAAATTTGATCTTATTATCAGTAACCCGCCCTTTTACGACCATACAAAGCATTTGAAAGCAGCTGAGGAGCAAAGGCGCCTTGCCCGCTCTACAGATACTTTGACCTATGCAGATCTCTGTGCATCGGCGAGCAGACTTTTAAGTCCTGAGGGCAGTTTTCAGCTCATTCTTCCCACTGTGGCGGAAGATGATTTTGTAAAAATAGCAGCTGCAAATCAGCTGAAGCTTCATAGAAAGACCTTTGTGTTTCCCAAAGCGACCAAAGCAGCAAACAGAATGCTGATGGCATTTTCAAAAGCAGAAAAGTCCTATTCGGAGTCGAGCCTGAGCATCAGAAATGCGGGCAGCGATCATCAGGATTATAGTCCGGAATTTATTGAACTGCTCAGGGATTTTCTCATTATTTTTTAAGGCTTTTTGCCTGCCTTTTGTTGAGATAATGCTGTCGGTCGGCAACGTAGATGGTTTTTTCGAGTTCGGCATAAACCTTTCCTTCTTTGTCTTTCCATTGCAGCTTTTCTGTGAATTCAAATTCAGCATCAGAGGCTACAGCAGATTTTATTTTTTCGAGCAGTTCCTCATTGATGTTAAAATGCATTTGCAGGGTTTTTATGCCCGGTCTGCGAAATCGGATAGCAGCAGCCTTATCCCAAACAACAAAGTCTTTACCAAGAATGCGAATGAGTTGAAGCATTAGAATGGGATCGGCCGCGGCATAGAGACTGCCTCCGAAAATGGTTCCCACATAATTGCGTGTTCTCCAGTTCAGCCGCAATGCCACCACCGTATTTTTCCAGTCGGAAGAAATAAATACAATTCTGCCGCCTGTGCCCCTGTAAACCGGGTAAAGGTTCATGATAAACCTGAAAACTCGGGTTTTAAATGATTCTTTATCGGCGATATTGTAAAATAGTTTCATGCTTTAAAGATAAAACCCTGCTGCAGGTACAACAGGGTTAAAATATGATGTTATAATGGACTAAAGCCCTTTACCAAGAAAAAAAGAAAGCTGCTTTATTGGCTAAATATCATCAATTAAGCTGTTTAAATCCAATTTTTTTCCTTCTAATTCAAGTGATAAATTATCCCAATTGTCTATTATCCAGGCCTTACCCTTTTCGGCGACCAAAATTTTACGATTTTGAGTGAATATCCATACAAGTTTTTTTACGCCAAAATTCAGTAGGGTATCGGTTTTAGTTTGAAAATAATCCAATCCCCCAATTTGTCCTCCCTCATCAATGGCAGCTTTAGTGTCAATTTCGATTATAAAATCAGGTGCAACGTTAATATATTTCTCCTGAGTTTTAATTTTAGATGCCAATGATTTGTCTAATAAGGCAATGTCGGCTAATCTCCAATTGTTCCGGTCAATCTGTATTCCTAATTCACTGGTCAGAACAAGATATTTGTCGGAAAAATGCTCATGTAGCCAAGCTACAATTCTGGCAATTAAAATTGCTTGTAAAAAACTGCTGCCTAATAAAGCTTCAATAGGTTTTTTGCCATTTAAAACATCCTTATAGCCATTATAGTAAATGGGTTTTCCGTCGGCTAATTCATAAATCAAAGCATTAGACATAGCCTTATTTCTCCTCCTTCATAATATTATGTCCCATTTTATCTCTCTTAGTGAGCAGATAAAACTCATTGTGTTCGTTAGCAGTGATTTCAAGTTCTATATTTTCAACAATTTCGAGACCGTAGCCTACAAGTCCAATCCGTTTTTTGGGATTGTTGGTCATGAGGCGCATTTTACTAATGTTCAAGTCGCGTAGAATTTGTGCACCAATGCCATAATCGCGCTGATCAGCTTTGAAACCTAGTTTAATATTGGCCTCGACGGTGTCGTAACCCTGTTCCTGAAGTTTGTAGGCCTTTAATTTGTTCAAAAGTCCAATGCCGCGGCCTTCCTGTTGTATGTAGAGCAAAAGTCCTTGGCCTTCTTCCTCAATTCTTTTCATAGCTGCATGCAACTGTGGTCCGCAATCGCAGCGAAGAGATCCTAGAATATCCCCGGTCTGACAGCTTGAATGCACACGTACCAGCACAGGTTCGTCTTCTTTCCAATCACCTTTTTTTAATGCCAGATGCGTTTCGTCGCGAGTTTTATCATGAAAGGCAATGAGTTCGAATTGTCCGTATTCGGTGGGCATATCAACAGAGATAAGCCTGTCGATGAGTTTTTCATGCTTGATGCGGTATTCAATCATATCGGCAATTGATATGATTTTAAGACCGAATTTATCGGCAATTTTAAACAAATCTGGCACACGTGCCATAGTGCCGTCCTCGTTGAGGATTTCAACAAGAACGCCTGCAGGATAAAGCCCCGCCATGCGGGCTAGATCGACAGCAGCTTCTGTATGCCCTGTGCGTCTCAATACACCACCGTCTTTAGCGATAAGCGGGAAAATATGACCCGGACGGGCATAGTCGGTCCAGCTAGCTTCGGGACTTGTCAATCTTTTTATTCCGGTGGAACGGTCATAGGCAGAAATTCCGGTTGAGCAACCAAAGCCTACCAAATCTATCGATACGGTAAAAGCCGTTTCGTGATGCGAATTGTTATTCTCCACCATTGGGCGCAGATTCAACTCACGGGCTCTTTTTTCAGTGATGGGTGTACAGATGAGTCCTCTGCCGTGCGTTGCCATAAAATTGACAATTTCGGGTGTTATTTTATCGGCTGCACAGATAAAGTCGCCTTCATTTTCGCGGTCTTCATCATCAACTACGATGATGACCTTACCGTTTTTAATATCTTCGATTGCACTTTCAATCGTATCTAAATTTCTAATTGATGTTTCGTTGTGTGGGTTGCCAGACATTGTTGCGAACTCCTTTTAAGTAATTAAAAAATCCTTTCAGCAGCGCTGCATTCATTGCCAGAAAGTAAGTAATATAACGAAACGGAGCGAGATGCAGACCCAGTAATCCCGTCAAAAAGTCGAGCAAAGGTACTGCAAAGAGACCGAATGTTTGAGTAAAAAACAAAATTTGATAAAATAAGTTTGCCCCAAAGCTAAATGCCAGAAAGATATTCGCAATGAAGGCTGCAATGATAAAAAAGGGTCCAAACCAACGCAAAACCTTGTGCGACAAAAAGGCAAAGGCTATGGCGCCTTTCCAGGGCATCAGTAAGGGCCAAAAAACAGAAAGGTTGGCAAAATTGCCGCTGCTGATGCGGGTTTTTCTCCGAAATTCCTCACTGATGCGACTCGACACATCTTCAAAGCAGATAGCTTCCAATTCATTGATGGCCTTGCCGCCCTTTTGCAGTGCTTTCATGGCAATATAAAAATCATCAACCAGAAAACCTTTTGGAACTGCTGTGAAATATGTAGAACGAATGGCATAGCAGCCGCCCAGTGGGCCAATCATAGCGCCCCAGGCCTTGCCCTCCAAATGTTTAAGTATTACTTCTCTCGATATGTAACGCTTTTCATTTTTGGCAATACCGCTGCCAGCTTTGTTATCGGGATTAACAATGTTGGAATCCACCACAGCAATTTTCCTGTCTTTAAAATGTCTGCAGAGCTGAAAAATAGTATCAGGACCCAGCATAACATTGGCATCTGTAATAATAAGAATGTGTTGCTCCGATTTTGCTTGCTGTGCAAAAGCCAGCTCCGAAAGCTGATTGATAATCATCGGCTTGCCCTGCCGTTTATCGAAAGCTGTAAAATTGATAATTTCTGGATGTTTTTCGGCGAATGAGCGGATGATTTCATCTGTCCGGTCATTTGAACAATCTGAACCGATAAAGATTTTCAGTTTTTCCGCAGGATAATTGTTTGCCAGAATACTATTGAGCTTATCGGCAATTACTTTTTCTTCGTTGTAAGCCGACATCAGGATTGAAACGGCAGGTAACAATTCATTGCGATCAAATACAGGAGCATGCGCTTTCTTTCCTGCAGCTGCCAGCTTGAGAATAAGCGGGTAGAGCAGATAGGAATGGAATAAGGCAGTTAAGGAAATCCAGAATATGATAGCGCTAAAAATCATTCAGTTGTTTTGTTTAAAGCTGATTGTAAGCCTCCAAAAGTTCTTTGGCAATTTGTCGGTTATCGAAATGCTGTTTTATGAATATAGCCGCATTTTTACCCATGGCTGAAGCCTTTTCAAAATCATTCGCAACAGAAATAATGGCTTCTGCAAAATCGGCAGCCGAATCTGCTATTAAAACTTCTTCAGCGGCAGTTGCTGCAATTCCTTCCAATCCCAGTGTGGTGCTTATTATGAGGCTGCCCATAGCCATTCCCTCCAGGATTTTTACCCGCATTCCACTACCCGATAGCAAAGGTACCAACATGCACTGATGACTGCTAATGAATTCAACAGCATCTGAAACTTCTCCATGAACTGTTATGCCTTTTATGCGAAGGTTTTTGAGCCAATCGGGGCTATTTCTGCCGGCAATATGAAACTCGGCCGCAGGATTTTTTTCGATAACTTTTGGCCAAACATCTTCAATAAGCCATTTGACACCCTCTATGTTCGGTAGCCAGTCGAGTGATCCTATGAAGCAAAAATCGGCAGCGGCCTTATGTTTTTTTAAATTGTAATTTTCTAAATCCAGCCCAATGGGAGCAACAATAGAGGGGATTTTTAATCCCAGATTTTTAAAAAAATTCAGGTCCCTTTGGGTGATGGCCGCCATCAGGTCATATTGATTCAAACTGCTGATTTCAAAATTTTCCAATCTGCTGCTAAGCAGTTGAAGGTACCATTTTTTTGCACCGAGGGCCATGTTATCAGCTATTCTTTTCCAGATTTCGTGCTCGACATTGTGCGAACGCATACAGATTTTGGCCTTGGAATATTTTCTGACTGTTTCGATATAAGGTGCCAAATAAAGTGTTTCCATTTGCACAATGTCGAAATGTTCGGATTGTAGCAGCGTTTTTAGTTTTTCTTCGAATTCGGGAGAGACAAAACGCTCGATATGGTAAGATTTATTGGAAAAAAGATTCATGAAAGCATCCAAAACCTTTATTCTGTTATCGATATCTACCAAATGAATGCCTTTGTAATGATTGAAGTCGCCAGGCAGGCTTTTTATATCGAAAGGATGTTTGCTGGTATTCATGCTCAGCAGGGTCAGTTCCACGCCCAGGCTATTCAATGCCTTAGCCATATAGGTTACAGCAATTGCTTCGCCGTCCTTGAGCGGAAATGGAAATTTTTTGGTGAGCTGAAGAATCTTCATTTTATATTTAACTTAAAACCAGCGCTTGTTTTTCATGTAAATAAACATGACAATAAAGGTGACCAGCATAATTGCAATTAGGGTGGGGTAGCTGTATTGCCATTCCAGTTCGGGCATGTATTCAAAATTCATACCATACCAACCAGCAACAAAGGTAAGCGGAATAAATAAGGCCGAAATGATGGTCAGCGTTTTCATGATTTGATTCAGTTCATTACTCGTTTTGGAATTGTACAAATCCATCAAGTCTTTGATCATCTCCCTGAAATTTTCGAAATGATGTATCAGATAATTCGACTGATCCTGAATGTCGTTGAGATAAGCAATAGAACTTCTTTGAAAAAAATGATCCGTTTCAGACTTGATTTTAGTCAGAATATCTCTAAGTGGGGCTATGTGCCCACGTATGATATTCAGCTCTTTTTTAAGGTGAAGTACCTCAGTAGAAAGATCGGTCTTACGCCAGTTTTTACCCAATAGCGAGCTTTCCAGTTCTACAATATTTTGTCTGATATGTTCAAGAGTGAAACCGTAGTTGTCTATTATAGAATCCAACAGTCTGATAAAGAGATAATCGGATTTTCTTTTGCGCAGATAGCCTTTGCTATGAATAATACGTTCCCTTACATCGTCGAAAACATCGCCGGGAATTTCCTGAAAGGTCAAAACATAACCTTTGCCAACAACGAGACTAATATGTTCAATTACAATGATGCCTTTGTCATTGACATGAAGCATTTTAAGTGATAGAAAAAAATAATTATCGAAAGCTTCAAATTTGGGGAGTAGGCCGGGGTTGATGATATCTTCAACAGTAAGGCTATGTAATCCGTAAAATTCGCAAAGCTTCTCCGTCTCAAGCGTGTTGTTGCAGATGTCAATATCGATCCACTGCACATGATTGTCCGGTATTTTCTTCAAAAGCGGTGACTGAGTGTCAAAATCGGCATCAGTACTCTTACAATCCACTTCGTTATATTCTATCAGGGAAAACATATTGCTTGGTTTATTCCCCAAAGATGCTAAAAAAATGAATATTTGAGAACCATTATTGCTTAAATTATATTTGTTGAGTTCTTTAAGTATTGTTTTAAACAAATCTATGTCTCTAAAAGATTTTTTATGCAACATTGTTGCATATAATAAAACAATAGCTATATTTGCAACGTTGTTGAACTTTTAAACTTTAATTTTATGCCTAAAACTATTTTTTTATTTGTGTTTGCTGTTATCGGTATTGCTATGCTTTCTTCCTGTAAAAAGGATAGTGGGAACTTCGTAATTACTTTTATTAGTCCTACTGATGGATCAACTGTAACAGATGCATCCGACGCACATATCGAAATTAAATTCGAGGCACCCGATGAACTCGAGGAATATGAAATAAGTTTGACTGTAGATAGTGTTGGTGCTGCAGCTATTGCACCCTTCCCTTTGTCTGGACACGATCATGTGAAAACGAAAACGATCAGCGAACATGTAAACCTATCCTCTTACCCTTCAGGTACGGCATTCAGGCTAAAAGCCTCTTTGTGTAAAAATCATGATTGTACTGAGAAATTGGAACAATCTGTCAGATTTCTGATACCATAGACATACCATAAAAATATTTCTCAGACAAGGGCGCCGATTTAGGTTGCCCTTTTTTTATTAAAAGATAATTGAAGCGGTAACAAATGACAAAAAACAATCATCAACTAATAACAAACAAAAACAAGGGAAAAGCAAATAATATAAAAGTCATGAACACTCAAAATACAAATCTCGAAGTCCTTAAAAAATCTT
>CANETR010000087.1 GCA_947441325.1 Saprospiraceae bacterium | reverse complement strand
TTACTACTTTCATAACGCACTTTATATGAAGGCATTTCAACATGCTGAAGTTCAGGAAAAATTCCTTTCAAAAATTCGGCAGCCTCCCCGTCCGAACCAATGATTGGCTCTGCCCCTTGGAGTTGAAGTTCCATTATGAGCGGCACTGATCTTGTAGCATGACCAAGCCCCCAATTAAGTACTGCAACAAAAATTCTTTTTTTAACTTCCAATTCAGCTATTTTATTTAAATTAGTGCTTTGAAGCGGCAAATTACAAAATATAAGCTACTGAACATCAAAAATATTATTCACAAATGAAAGGAACAAAAAAATTATTCATCTTTGCAGCACTGATGCTTGCGCTGGTATCCATCAGCAGTAGTAGTTGCCGTCGATGTGGCGGATGTCCCACATGGGAAATCGATCAGCAAAAATAATTTTTCATTATCAAATACTGCTAAAATATGAATTTCACAAAGAAAGTAAGCTATGTCATTTTAGCTGCTGCACTAATGATTGTCGTTTTTGGATCCTGCCGCAGAGGTCAGGGCTGCCCAAAATTTTCAGTTGAAATCAGTCAAAACCGATAATGTCGAAGGTAATCGTTAGCGGAGGCTGCGGATATATAGGCAGCCATACTGCTGTCGATCTGATTGCAAATGGTTTTGAAGTAGTCTCTATCGACAGTTTTATTCGTTCAGAACCATCTATTCTGAAACATATTGAACATGTTTCGGGTAAGCCATTTCTTAATTACAGCGTAGATCTCTGCGATAAAGACCTTTTGAAAAGGGTATTCCTTGAACATCCTGATGCTGTTGGAATCATTCATTTTGCAGCTTTAAAAAGTGTTCCAGAGTCGGTTGCCAATCCTCTGAGCTATTACAACAATAATATAAATGGACTTTGCAATCTTTTGGAAATGATGTCTGAATTTAATATTCAGAACATCATATTTTCTTCTTCTTGCTCCGTTTATGGCAATGTAAAAACACTGCCCGTTTCAGAAGAAAGCCCTATAGGCAGAGCCGAAAGCCCATATGCTGCTACCAAACAGATGGGGGAACGAATAATTGAAGATTTTATCCGTTCGGAAAAAGGTAAAAATGCCGTTTTACTCAGATATTTTAATCCCGGCGGCGCACATCCATCCGGACTTTTGGGTGAAATGCCTCAAAAAAATATCAGTAATCTGATTCCGATTCTGATGAATGCCGTTTCTTCTCAACAAGCCAATTTCTATGTACATGGCGATGATTATCCAACCCGCGATGGCACCTGTATAAGAGATTATATACATATTATGGATCTCGCCGATGCACACACCCGAAGTATTCGCTATTTATTGAATTCCAAAAACAGCAATGCCTGTGAAATTTTTAATGTTGGAATTGGCGAGGGAGTAACAGTGATGGAGGCGATTCGTGCAACCGAACTAGCGACAGGCCTTAAGGTTCCTTATAACATTGGTCCAAGACGCGATGGTGATGTAGTGGCCATCTATGCCGATTATTCAAAAGCAGCAAGAGAATTGAACTGGCAGCCAAAGTTTGACATAAACGATATCTTGGCTTCCGCATGGAAATGGGAGCAATACCAAAAACAATTCAGCAAGTAGAATCTAATTTTTAGTTACTTACTGAGTCCTTCCTTTAATATCACTGCCGTTTGAAATCTGTGATGCTTAATCTATGATTGCATTCCTGCACATCTTCCTCTACATTCGAGGCAATCACCAATAGCTTTTTCCCTAAAGCATAGTCCCTTAGCAAGCCCCTGTACCATTTTACCCCTTCCCTGTCGAGGGTGATACTGGGTTCATCGAGTAATAGAACGGGACTATCAGACAAAATAGAAAGGGCAAGTTTCAAACGCTGTTTCATTCCCGAAGAGAAAAACTGTATGGGTTTATCATCTGCTGATTTGGAAAATTGGAGCAATTCGAGAAATTCTCCAGCTTTCATAGCATTTACTAAAGGCTTAAATTTTACATGGAAGGCTATCGCTTCTTTCAATGTAAGTTCCTCTATGAGTTCGGTATAAGGTGCTGCAAAAGTGACCTGCCTGTAGATGGCATTCACATCAATTATTTTCTCCTTATCGGAATAAATGATTTTTCCAGCCGAGGGCGAAAGAAAACCCGAGAGAATTTGCATTAAGGTAGATTTGCCAGAACCGTTATGACCTAACACTGCGTAACTTTGACCCGTTTGGAATTGAAAATTCATATTTTTCAATATCCATTCATAGCGATACCTCTTGCCGAGGTTTTTCAGTTCAATCTGCATATTGCGGCTGTCATGCCCCTCTTTTCGGGCCTTTGATAATACCGTTTTGGGAATTTTCTACAAAGCCCATGATTAGTCTTTTTTCAGGACTATCGGGCAGCTCATTTTGAATGAGCTTTACAGCCTCGCTTCTATTTTGAACAGATACAAAAAGGCGATGATAGATATCTTGAATTCTACTGATAGCATCTGCAGAAAATCCTCGTCTTTTAAGTCCTATAACATTCACGCCAATATATGATGCCGGGTAACGAGCTACTCGCACATAAGGTGGAACATCTTTATTAAGCAGTACACCACCGCCCAACATTGAAAATGTACCAATCAGTGTAAATTGCTGAATCGCTACCATACCACCTAAAATTACATTATCTTCAACTGTAACATGTCCCGCAAGTGTAGCATTATTGGCTAGAATACAATTATCTCCAACAATACAGTCGTGAGCAATATGCACATATGACATCAGTAAACAATTAGCACCAATGACAGTTTTTTTATTTGCCATTGTGCCACGATTCAGGGTACAGTATTCGCGAACGACAGTATTATCGCCAATCTCTAAAACCGTATCTTCTCCTTTAAATTTTAGGTCTTGAGGAATAGAACTGATAACAGCACCAGGAAAAATTTTGCAATTTTTACCAATTCTTGCTCCCGACATAATGACCGCATTGGGTCCAATCCAGGAACCCTCACCAATAACAACATTATCCTCAATTGTAACAAAAGGACTAATTGTAACATTATTGCCAATGACCGCATTTGGATGTACTACTGCAAGTGGATGGTGCATTTCTTATTTTCGCTTGATAATTTGTGCCAATAAATCAGCTTCTGCTAAAAGATTGTTGCCTACAAAAGCGCGACCTTTCATTTCTACCAATCCTCTTCTAATTGGACTTGTTAGGTCTAATCTGAATAAAATGGTATCGCCCGGAAGTACCTTTGCACGGAAACGGGCATTGTCAATTTTTAAAAAGTAAGTGTCGTAAGAATGAGGGTCATCTACATTTTCCATCACTAAAATTCCCCCTGTTTGTGCCATCGCTTCAATTTGAAGGACACCCGGCATGACAGGATTTCCTGGAAAATGTCCCGGGAAATAGGGTTCATTCATGGTTACATTCTTTACACTCACTACATGTTTATCAGAGAGTTCTATGATTTTATCAACCAACAGGAATGGAAATCTGTGGTGAAGTTTTTCACATATGTGATTGATGTCATAAACAGGTGCCTTATTGGGGTCGTATTTGGGTATATCCCTCAATTTACGATGCTGAATCATTCTTTGACGCAATTCCTCAGCTACTTTGCCGTTTATTGCATGCCCAGGCTTTCTTGCAATGATTTTACCTTTCAGCGCTACGCCCAAAAGTGCTAAATCTCCCAGTAAGTCAAGAAGTTTATGCCTTGCAGCTTCGTTGCTAAATCTTAGTTCCTGTCCGTTTAGAAGTCCGGTTTCTTTTACCTCAATATCGTATTTGTACACCGATTTGAGCATTCCATACTGTTGACCGCTTGGAATATTTTCCACAAATACCAATGCAGACTCGGGGCTACCGCCTTTGGCTAGGCCATTGTTGTATAGTGCCTCAAGTTCGTGAAGGAATACAAAGGTGCGACTGGGTGCAATTTCTTTTTCAAAATCTTCCAAAGACTTTAGATCAGCAAATTGCGGTCCCATCACTTTTGAATCGAAATCAACCATTACAGTTATTTCGAGTTTGTGATATGGCAAAATTGTAATTTCTGAATCTCCATCTTTGAACTCTACAGGACTGAGTAATTCGAGACATTCTCTATCTTTTTCCTGTTCTTCAATTCCTGCAGACTTAATTGCCTGAAGGTAAGGTAAGGCACTTCCGTCAAGTATAGGCAGTTCTTCGGCATCGGCTTCTACAAGGGCATTATCAATACCTAAAGCATAAAAAGCCGACATTAAATGTTCGACCGTACCAATAAAGGCCTTTTCAGAACCTAGAACGGTATGTCTGTTCGATTTATAAATATTTGTCGCGTCTGCTTTTATAAGAGGTGCGCCTTCAAGATCAATTCTTTTAAATTGAATACCATGGCCTTCAGGGGCAGGAAAAATATTTACATTAACGGTAACTCCGCTATGTAGGCCTATTCCCTTTAAGCTTGCTGCAGATTTCAGTGTCTGCTGTTTTTCAATAGACATTTCGAGCTGTTAAAATAAAAAATCAATAGTTTTCAGCCGACAAAGATACATATATTTCTAAGGCTTCCTAATGCTTTTTTATTGTTGTTTAAGGCAATGTTAAATTTTATTAACAATTTGTCAATAAGCGATTGAATTATGTGCCTTCTTTTCAGAATTCACTAAATCTGGTTGAAATACCAAAGTGGTGCATCGTGCCTCCCAAATGCTGAGAAGAGAAGCCATAATCGATATTAAATTTATAAATTTTAATTCCAAATCCGGCAGAAAAACCCGCAAGACTTCTCAGTCCATTCACACCCATTTCACCCTGTCTTAAACGGTCATAACCTGCTCTGATTCTAAAAACTTCTTTTTTCCCCAAAAGCAATTCAATGTTAAATGTCAAATGCCTGAAAATATTGTCCACAACTTCCGAAGCTGTTACTTTATCATTATTTGTATTGCTATTGGCGCCAATTATACTTTCAGTTTCGAGCGCAGGGTCATCATAGCGGATATTCCAACGATGTAAATGGTGCCCAATGATACTAAAACGAAGCGGCAGGTATTTCAATCTGTGAGACATACCAAATTGTGCATCGAAAGGGAGCGGATATTTCTTACCGTCCTTGGCATAACTGGTAAATTGGGCGCCGATGTTTTTTAGCACTAAACTAAAGGTTACTCTTTTGGCCGTATCGGCGTACATAGCTGCCCAATCACTTGCCCATCCAATGGAATTATAGCCTTCTATTGCAGAAATTACCAATTTTTGATTGGTACCAAAACTCAGTTTATCTGTTGCGCGATAAGAAATACTTGTAACAATGGCATTATCGCTTGCATTAAACTCTCCCTGCTCTTCTCCAATGCTTGTACGTCGTTGCATTTTACCATAACTGATATATTGTATTCCTCCATGAAGGGTTATGGGTAATTTTTTAAGTTGATAAGCGTAACCGGCATGTCCATAAGTTATTCCTGCAAAATATACACTTTGCTGAATAGTTGCAGAGTGATGCATTGCTTCGTTCAGTGCAGCTGGATTTTGTAAAAC
This sequence comes from Saprospiraceae bacterium, assembly GCA_947441325.1. GTDB lineage: Bacteria > Bacteroidota > Bacteroidia > Chitinophagales > Saprospiraceae > Saprospira. The sequence goes on along the minus strand of CANETR010000087.1, from coordinate 1,880 downwards.
AAGACCTAAGTCGTTATCTCTCACTGTGATTAAATTACCTGCTAAAGCTGTTGCCCTAGCACTGTAAGATAAGCTCAAGAAATCATAGCTGTTCCTCCCCCCAACAACCTGAGCTGAGAGGGATAAAATTCCCCAAAAATATAGGAACGCAATTTTAAAAAAACTATTTTTTGTCATGGTTTTAGTCTTTATCTACAGGCAAGCTGTCCAATTCCCAAACAGTTTTACAAACTCCTTGCTCGCATTGCTTTTTTCTAATCAACAGCGCTTCGTCATTATATTGTTTTATAGTACCCTCTAAGTTTGGCCCATTCAGAAAAAAACCCTCTTCTTTGAGCTTAGCGTTCTGATGATAAAAAGTATATGGCCCATTTTCAACACTTTTACTAAAAAACACAATTTCTTTTAAAATACCGTTCGGATAATAGGTCTTTAAATCACCTTCAATGTTATTATTTATATAGTTTCCTTCCTGATAAAGTGTTCCAGTTGCATACCAATATTCAAAAGGACCCTCATAAGAACCCATTACGGAATTGGCTATATTCTGTAGTTGTCCATTTGGATGATAACTTCTCTCCTCACCGTGCAATTTACCATTTTTATAATACATTTCCATCGACAAACTGCCATTTTCATGGTACAATCTGTAAAATCCGTTTTTTATTTTGGTTTTTCTAAATTGCTGATATTTTGAAAATAAAATCCCCTGCTCTGATTTTTCTGTCACAACCTGAATTTTACATGATTGTATTATCGACATCAGAAGAAAAATAACGCTAAAAAAAAGCAATATTCTCATGAAAACTATGCTTTTAATAAATTAATAAAGGCTGCATCAATAGACACAGCCCAAATATAAAACGATATCACAACTAAAATGGTTATTTCAGTTTACATTTTTCTTTCATTTCATCAATAACTTTCTCACAGACAGTACTGCTTGGCTTGGCATCACCTTTTTCAAGGGTCCAAATGGTGCAACATATGCCCTCTCCATTACAAATCATTTTCTTTTCGGGACTGCCGTCCTCTTTGAAAATTTCTAATAAACAATATTCGGTATTAGTGCCCCCGGCGTATTCGCCTTTTGTTTTTAGTTTTCCATTGTCATAATACTCGGTAAAAGGTCCTTTCTCTTTGTTTTCGGACATTATAACCATTTCCTTTAGTTTCCCGTTCTCGTAATATGTTTTGAGTTCACCATTTATGGCATTATTTTCATGGCGTCCTTCTTGCATCAATACACCATTTTCAAAATAGTACTTGAAATCGCCTTGATATTTGCCAGCAACTAAAAAAAACTCTCCAGATAGTTTTCCATTTTCATGGTAATTTTTTTCCTTACCTACTAAAGTGTCGTTTTGGTAGGTCATTTCACTGGCCAATTTGCCATTGGGCCAATAAGAGCGATAAAAACCATGTTTTACTTTTCTTATGGTATCCATTTCGTACTCTGCCTTAATTCCCTGACTTGTCTCTGTAACTACCTTAATGGCAGATCCGGATTTCTTGGTACAAGCAGCTATAATGGCCAATAAAAGAAGGCCTAAAAATATTTTTTTCATAATTAGATTGTTTTAGAAGTTTAAATAATTTGTGGCGTACTCTTATTTAATGTATAGTTTCTAAAAAGTTACAATTATTAATAAAAAAAGCCCCACACTAATGTAAGGGCAATATTGTAGGAAGTTCTTAGTTAAATAAACTTATTACGAATTTTTTCGGCTAGCTCTTCAAATTCATCCTTATTCAACTGCACACGCTCCTTTGTAAAATTCAGGGAGCCAATGGAATGAAGGGGCACTAAATGAATATGTGTGTGTGGCACTTCGAGGCCAATTGCGGCAACTCCAATCCTCAAACAAGGTACAACTTCC
>CANETR010000086.1 GCA_947441325.1 Saprospiraceae bacterium | reverse complement strand
TTTCCTGAACGGCACATTGATAAAGCCCAATGAACCAGGACGTACGCGCAGGAAAAAATTCCATGTTTTGGGCTCGGGCTGCCAACTCAAACCCATTTCCCAACAATGTAAATTGCGCGAAAAGGTAAAGTCGGGATATGTGATTCTTTTTTTACTAAAATCGTAACCTATGCGCGGTATACCAATACTCCAGCCCTTTGATAGATTCAACCCGGCACTGAGTGAAAGTTCATTTGCCGTGATAAGCAAACTATCTATTCCTTCGACATATTGTCTGGCTACTCGCAGATTATAATTGATATTCAAATTCTGTAAAAGCTTAAATTCTGCATTTTGCTTTGCCTGTTTGGGATCGGGTTTTGCCCCCTGAGGCTTGAAAAGCGATTTCAAGCTCTGTGAGTTTAATCCAGTTGATAAATTAAGAGAGGCTTGCGTCATACGCATCAATCTTCTATTTAGAGCCCATTCATAACTATCAATTCTTCGATTAGTGTTTTTATCGGCAGCAAGTGGGTCGTAGGTCATATTCAGTGTAGCATTCACCACTTTGAAAAGGGTGGTATTTGCATTCATACTCACCGGAGCCATTTTTAAGGAATCGGCTGCTAGATTATAACTACTGCTTATGTTGGCATTGTTAATTATTACAAAATTCTTCGATTTATCTGTCCCAATGCTATCTCTTTTCGATTTTTTCATTTTCCCCTCAACCCTCATATTTAAGCTATAATTGAGCTGAGCCTGCTGTCCTGCCGCAGGGACTGCATCGAAGCGCGAGTAACGATTAAACACATCGGGATAGCGGGTGTCGGTCTGTACCTGACCGTAGTAACCCCAAAAATCTTTGCTAAAATCTGGTCTCCATGACATTCCCACATTGGGACGCAGCAAAGCTCTTACTTTCTGTAGGCGGCCAATATTGAAGGTACCTGTTGCAAAAATCTGTGTATTCATGCTTAGCCCTACGCTAAAATCGCGCACAGCACTGAAACCATAATCTCTGACATTTTCAACTTTACCGTAAGTTGTATCAAAACTGATTGACTGTATCTGACCTGTTTCGGAATCGAAGCTTGTATCTGCTATAACTAGTACCGACGGGTCAAAATTCTGTTCATTAGCATAAAAATACCAATACTCCCGATAGCTGATATTGGGCTGAACATTGATATGTTTCAGTACTTTGAAAGACATATTCAGATTTGGTGAATGCGCCACGCTGTATTTAGCTTCTTTCATGGCATTTGTAAGGCCATCGGGTTGAAAGAGCAGCGAATCGACTATCTGAAACTGATTATTTGCCGTTACATTATAACTAAGTCCAATTTTTTCATACCAACGGTCCTGCCCTACTGGATTCTTCCTTTTGAAAGGAAAAATCTGATTCATGGTAAGTGTTGTTTTGGGCAAGGTGATTGTCATAATCCTGTTTGAGGTGTTTTGCGAATGCGAAGCACCCAAAGCCAGTGAAAAGGGTGTTCCTACAAAACGTTTAGACCAGGAAATGTTGGATTGCAGCGTTGATTGAAGCGCCGTGTTTGCCGTAGTAGTTGTATTACGATAAAAATTTGATGTACCAAAATTGACTGAGGCAGAAAAGGTCTGACTAGGGTGCGCTTTGGGCGATTGAGCATGGGTCCATCGCAAATTAAAATCCTGCGAGCGACTGTAATCAGGCGTTCCCCGCTCATCATTTTTTGTAATGGCATAGCCAATGGAGAATGACCCGTTCGACTTGTACTGCCTGTTGTAATTTGAAGTGGCATTTACCCTGAAAGTTCCTCTAGTGTAAAAATCTCCTGTAATGGCCAAATCCACATGGTCATTTATGCCAAAATAATATCCTATTCCTCTGATACCAGGGCCCCATACTGGTGAAAAATCGAAATTGGTACTCATAATGAGTCCCGATTTTCTTGTCTTCGTAATTGGGAAAAACCCAAAAGGCAATACCAATGGGGTGGGCGTTCCCATGATTTCGAGATAGGAAGGACCAACAATAATCAATTTGTTTGGAATTACTTTTGCTTTTGATGTTCTGATTCCGAAGTGCGGTTGCCTGTGATTACAGGTGGTATAGGTACAGCCTCCAGAGTAGATGATGTCGTCTTTTAGCAGCGTATCGGCATCTTTACTTATAAATTTTGTTTCTTTGGAAAGGAAATAACCATCGCCCTGCTCGGTGCTGGCATCGTAAACCTTTCCTTTTTTGCTTCGAAAATTATATTCGATTTTTCGGGCATCGAATTTTTGATTACCGTCGCTAAAGAAAGGATCCTCTCTCCTTCGGCCCAAACTGTCGATTATTCCTTCGGCTCTGGCAATGTATGTATTAAAATCCAATTCGATAAAGCCCGCTTTTATTTCATAATTCTCATAGACAACCTCTGCGCTGCCATAGAGAAATATTTTTTTCAGGATAAAATCATAAATCATTGAATCCTTGGCATTGTATTGCAAAGGACCTTTGAGTGAATCGGGCGAAAGTTGAATTATTTTTTCTGTTTTGACAACTAGAACGCTGTCTTCGGGAATAATACTGTCTGATTTCACAATCAGCGAATCTTCCTCTAAGCTATCGGTTTTTACAAGTGATGAATCGGCAGACATTACCTTGCCTTTTGACAATTTATTAGCTTGCAGCGAATCATTACTGAGCTTAGTAGTTGTTTCCGTTTGAAGTGCTGCTTTGTCTTTTTCGATAGCTGCTGCTACCAAGGCCTGTTGCTGTCGATCTTTTTTAATGCGGCGCTCCATTCTGGCCTGAGATGTATTGTACGGATAACGGCAAGCGTTCAGCATGAGAAAACATACTGAAAAAATAAAAAATAATAATTTTGCACTTGTTTTAGCGTCCATAGAGTTTCTGCCTGCACTTTTCGAGAAAAGTCCAAATTTCTGCGAAAATAGGCTATTTTTGCGAAGATGAATAAAGCTTTTTAGATTTTAGCTTTTTCTTATGCTTGTAATTCACTTTATTTCATTTAGTTTGTGTACCAAAAGCTATAAAAATCGAGATTAAATCCTTTTGTAAACGTTCTCTTTTGTAGCGTAGGCAATAATTTTATTTAAAAAATGAATTTTTTCAGACTATTAGCAGGCTTTGTACTCTTTTTGTTACCTTTTGATGCTCAAATGGAGACGGCAAGGCCTATTTATAGTTCAGCAAAAATCAAAACTGTCGTAATCGATGCCGGGCATGGGGGTAAAGATAGCGGTTCTCAGGGGACTGTTTCCAAAGAGAAAACTATTGCCTTAAAAATTGCCCTGCAGGTTGGAAAATATATTCAGGAAAACATGCCTGATGTGAAGGTCATTTACACTCGATCCGGAGATAAATTCATTCCACTTTATGAACGTGCTGAAATTGCAAACCGCAGCCAGGCCGATGTGTTTATTTCAATTCACTGCAATTCTCTCCCCCCTAAAAAAAGCAATATAAATGGTACAGAAACCTATGTTATGGGCCTGCACAGTACCGAAGAAAATCTATCTGTTGCTAAAAGAGAGAACGAGGTGATACTGCTCGAAGATAATTACAGCAAGCACTATCAGGGTTACAATCCAAATTCGCCCGAAGCACATATCATGTTGTCCATGTATCGGAATGCTTATCTCGATCAAAGCATTTTACTGGCTGAAAAAATGGAACATCAATTTAAAAATAAGGCAAAAAGAAGCAGCAGGGGTGTAAAACAAGCCGGATTTGTTGTTTTGAAAGCAACTGCTATGCCTGCCGTTCTTGTAGAAACGGGTTTTTTAAGTAATAAGGAAGAGGAAGCCTACCTCAATTCCGAAAAAGGACAATCCTACATGGCCTCTTCTATTTACAGGGCTTTCCGCGAATATAGAGACGCCGTTGAACAAGGTGCTAAGTCAAAAGAAATCAAAACCTTACCCGCAGTAAAAAATACCCAAGATGTTTATTATAAAATTTTATTAAGCTCTTCCACGCAAAGAATTAATACAAACAGCAGTGCATGGAAGGTAGTCAAAGAACTGGAACTTGTACCTGTTAAAAATGGCTATCAATACCTGAGCGAGCGCTGCAAAAGCTACAATGCTGCACTGCAAAGGCAATCTTTTTATCGAAAAAATGGTTTTCCCGATGCAAATATAATTGCGTTTAATGGAAGCAAAAGAATAGCACTATCAAGAGCAAAGGAACTTTTAGGAGAATAAATGTGCGGCTTAAACAAGTAGTTCCAGTTTAAGCATATTCAATAATTCTTCATATATTTGATGCGTAAAAGTTCAAAGGCAGTATTTTTTATTTAAGCTGCTTTTGACCTTGAATTAAAACCAAACGTCTTTACCCTACTGCATGGCAGAACAACTGAAAATGCCCGCCTTGAGCAGCTCAATTACAGAGGCGAAGCTCATCAAATGGCACAAAAATGTCGGCGATAGCTTCTTATGCGGCGAACTCCTGGCAGAAATCGCTACGGACAATTCGAAGCTCGAAATTTTCTGTCCCTTTGATGGTATTTTACTGAATATCTGCGTTTCAGAAGGGCAAAGCATTGGCGTAACAGAAACATTAGCCTACCTTGATCGATTTGAAGAAGAGAGCGATACAGTTTTAAAATTACCCAATTCGAACAATCAATCTAGTAAAGATTCTAAAACAAAAACAAGCGGAATATCCAAGGTCCAACATTACACAGTCATTTGTTGCTGTCTGCTTTTTGCCCTGTCAAATATTCTGGTGCCTGTTTGCCTGGGAGATATCTACCCATTCACCATTGCGCCAATGTTTCGCGATACGCCCCTTTCCTACGCCAATTACAGGATATTTTCCCCCGACGGTACAAAACTGGCAGACAATTCCCGTAGAGCGATTGACCCTGCAACTAGCCCCGATCCCTTTAAATTGCGTCGTTATTATGATGGAAATCCTGTTGGTTGTGGCGTCGGTATCTGCCCACCTGTTACCCTAGGCGATTTTGGTACAGTACATCAGGAAAGTTTTGTTCGAAAACATATAGTCAAAAATTGGCCTAAGGAGCTTGAACTGCCTTTTATTGAAGTAGAGCAGGAAATAGTGGGACCAATAAATGCGCAAGAGGTTGGTGTACAACAAAGAATTCGCTGGCGTATTGAACGCCCAACTGAGCAATACCAAGAGAAATGATGACAAAAACGACTTCCTTATCGGCCCGTTTGCACGAATCTGCCCTCCCTCATTTTGGACAAACAATCAATTGGGTATTGATTGCGATTTGCTTTATTCTGGGTAGTTTATCTTTTGACATTAGCAGTGGTGTCCGACAGTCGCCTGTAACCGTACTCTCCTGGATGCCCGAAGCCTGGCTTAGCGCTCCTTTATCCTTCCATATTATGCGGACATTGCTCTGGTGTGGAGCCTTGTTATGGCTATTAGGATGGGCTACGCCATGGAGCTGTTGGCTAGCAACATTAAGTTTTACAGGCCTTTGGTCCTTACACATGGAAAATACTACCAATGGTGCACATATCTTCAATGTGAGTAATCAGCTGCTTATCGTCCAATCTCTTTGGATGACAATCAAAAATCGAGAAATCAAACTTGCAATAAAAAACGGAAAATTCTGGAGCACTGAGCTCTATCCCAACTGGGTTTTTTGGCTGGGTATTGGCTTTATTGGATTGTTTCACAGCTATGCAGGCCTGGCAAAAATCATGCACAGTGGAATTGAATGGCCCAACGGAACCTCACTGCAGCTTTGGGCCTATTGGGATGGACGACCGGGCTCATGGACTCGAGAGCTGATGATTCAAAACCGCAGCTTTGCAATTATTATGCAATGGGCAACATTAATATTTGAAACGGCAGGCATCTTAGCCTTGTTTAATCGAAACATTCGATTAGTAGTAGGTTTGGCCTTACTGTCATTTTACATAGGCGTTGTATTTACATTCGATTATGGCTTTCACATCAATCTTGCACTGACAGCACTTTATCACCTTCCTTTTGATAGATGGCTGCCCCTGTATTTTTCAAAAAAAACAAAAGTAGAAACGAACAGCGCCTAAGCCCAAAAGCTAATTTCATTAAGGCTCAGCATGTAATTGACATAATTTTTATCTGAAAATTTTCGACAAGGTCAAGTTTAACAAATGACATTAGCGGACAATACCTAATATAAAAGTTTAGCACATTCAAAAATCCTTTTTATATTTGAACCTCGAAAAGCAAAACTTGTATCTAAGTCAGTTTTTTAGCTTTTATTATTAAAGAAACATCCAAAACAATTATATCTAAAATCACATGGCAGAAATAGTAAGAATGCCCGCACTGAGCGATACTATGACCGAGGGCACGCTCGTAGCCTGGCACAAAAATGTCGGAGACAAAATTAAATCCGGAGACCTTTTGGCAGAAATCGAAACCGATAAAGCGGTGATGGAATTTCAAAGCCCTTTCGACGGAATTTTATTGCATATTGGCATTGAAGCAGGTAATGCAGTTCCAGTGAATGATATTATTGCAATCATTGGTAAAGCCGGTGAAGATGTAAATGCAATTTTATCAGGTGCAGGCAATAATAGTGCTACTGCCAAAACCGAAAGTCCTGCCCAAGAAGTAATTGAAACAATTACTGCAGCTTTGACACAGCCTGTACAAAGCATGGTTAGCAGCGATGATGATAGCCGTGTAAAAGCATCTCCTCTTGCCAAATCGATGGCAAAAGAAGAGGGAGTAGATCTCAGCAAAGTAGCTGGAAGTGGCGACGAGGGCAGAATTGTCAAAAAAGATGTTGAAGCCTTTATTGAAAACAATAAAACTCCTGTTGAAACTAAAACTGTTTCGGTTCAACAAACAGCTACAGATGGCGCTTACGAGGATGTTACACTCACGCAGATGCGCAAGACTATTGCACGCCGCTTGGGCGAGAGCATGTTTACTGCTCCGCATTTCTATCTGACCATGGAAATCTGTATGGATAAGCTGATTGAGACGCGCAAGCAACTTAAAAAGCTTTCTGAAGATACTATTTCTTTCAATGATTTTATCATCAAAGCATGTGCAAAAGCCTTGCAAAAAAATCCTGGCATCAATGCCTCCTGGTTAGGTGACAGAATCCGTTATTATAAATATGTAAATATTGGCGTTGCTGTAGCTATGGAAGAAGGCCTTGTTGTTCCAGTTGTAAGAAATGCAGATGCCAAATCGCTTTCTCAAATCTCAAACGAGGTAAAAACATTTGCCGAGGCTGCCCGCGAACGTAAACTACAACCGCAGGATATGACCGGAAATACCTTTACCATTTCCAATCTTGGTATGTTTGGCATCGAAGAATTTACTGCTATTATCAATCCGCCGGATGCCTGTATTCTTGCTGTAGGCGGCATTTCGAAAAGACTTATCCTAGAAAACGAACAGGTAAAAGAAACCAATATCATGAAGGTTACGCTTTCATGCGATCATCGCGTAGTAGATGGAGCTATTGGT
>CANETR010000085.1 GCA_947441325.1 Saprospiraceae bacterium | reverse complement strand
CAATAAATACCCAAGTATGGAAATTGCCATTCATGGTCATACCGATGACAGAGGGGACGATAATTACAATATAAACCTCTCTAAAAATCGCGCAGAAGCTGTATATAAATATTTAACCAGCCAGGGAGCAATTGCTAAAGAACGCCTTAGTTTTGAAGGGTTTGGAGAGAAAAAACCAGTTGCGACCAATGAAACACCCGAAGGAAGACAGATTAACAGAAGGGTAGAGTTTGTTGTGACAAAAATCGGAACTGATAACCTGAAGATTAACTATGATACTGAGGTGAAACCTTATACAGACAACGATTAAGTAATTCTTTCAACATGGCTTTAGACATTAGTCTTCAGCCTTTTCTTTTAATGTGCAGGACTACAAAAAATATTATATCTATATAGCTGTTGGCGTTGAGTTTATCGCGCTGCTCTTACAGTTTTATATTGCTTTTTCAGCTAAAGAATCAGGTATTCATACTGTTTTTAAATTGAGTACTTTTTTTACTATTAATAGCAATTTCCTGCTTTTGATTTGTTACCTGATGTTGATATTTGCCGATTCGAATTTTTGGAAAAAAACTTCAACTCAAACGGCGCTGTTAACCTACATAAGCTTTGTGTGTATTGTCTATCATGTTATGTTGCAGAACAGTTGGAATCCGCAGGGACTGCAATGGTGGGTGGCAGAGCTCTTTCATTGGGTAAACCCCCTGATTTATTTGATTTTCTGGCTTATATTTGTCGATAAAGGAAATTTGTCTTACAAACAAATTGCAGCTTGGCTTATATTTCCGACCATTTACTTCGTTTGGGTATTGCTAATTGGCGCATTTGGCTTGGGATATCCTTATCCTTTCCTGAATGTTGATAAATTCGGATTGTTTAGCGTAATTATGAATGGCTTTGTCTTGCTTTTTGTGTTAACAGGCATTGCAGCTATTTTAATTTTAATCGGGAAAAATCTTCCTCTCCAAAATGTCGTTAAAACAGACTCAGCGCAAAATAATTCATATTGATATGGATGCATTTTTTGCTTCAGTCGAACAGCGCGATTTTCCTGAATTGCGCGGAAAGCCAATTGCAGTAGGCGGCGGAGAGCATAGGGGAGTGACAACCACCGCAAGTTATGAAGCCAGAGTTTTTGGTGTTAAGTCGGCAATGCCAGGCTGGAAAGCCAAACAACTTTGCCCTCAGCTTATTTTTGTAAAGCCACGTTTTCAGGCATACAAAGAAGCATCCGACGCTGTGCATAATATTTTTTTAAGATACACCGACCTGGTGGAGCCCCTCTCTCTGGATGAAGCTTTTTTGGATGTTACTGAAAATAAAATGGCTGAACCCTTGGCCATGGAATTGGCAAAAAAAATAAAGGAAGATATCTGGAATGAGACTTCATTGAGCTGCTCTGCTGGTATTTCATATTGTAAGTTTTTAGCAAAGGTGGCTTCCGATTTGAATAAACCCAACGGACTCACGCTCATTCATCCCGAAAAAGCTGAAAAATTCCTGGAGGAACTGCCGATTGAAAAATTTTATGGAGTGGGAAAGGTTACAGCCCATAAAATGCATCATTACGGTATTTTTAAAGGAGCTGACCTGAAAAACTGGTCAAAAATAGCACTAGCTAAAAGATTCGTGAAAGTAGGGTTGTTTTATTACGATATCGTAAGAGGTGTCGATAATCGACCTGTTAAAAATGACAGAAAAAGAAAATCACTAGGCATAGAAAGAACCCTCGAGGAAAATATCTCCGATGCTTTTGAGATTGAAAATGTATTAGCTATGCTAGTCCCAAGGTTTTACGCGAGATTAAAAAAAGCTGACAACTTTGGCAGAACGATTACCTTGAAAATCAAAACAGGTGACTTTCAAATTATGACCCGGAGCAGATCAAGGGATTATTATTTTATAGAACAGGAAGAAATTTTAGAAACGGCTTTAGCACTCTTACAAGAGAGCAATGGCTTGTATGAAAATATCAGGCTACTGGGACTTTCGGCTTCTAATCTTCAAAAAAATGTAGATGATGAAACAGAGGAATGGGTGCAATTAAAATTTGACTTTTGAATATAAATTATTAGTTCCCTGGTACAAGATTTCTGACTCTAGCATTACATCATAGTAGGACTTGGTACCAAGGAAAGGCTATTTACAATTGCCTGCGTATTAAATTTAAAAAGTAACATGGTGAATTTTATATATCGTGACGAACATTTTGTGGCCATCAATAAACCCAATGGACTTTTGGTTCATCGCAGCTATATTGCTTCCGATGCATCGGAATTTGCGCTGCAACTGGTTCGTGATGCCCTTGGGCAATATGTTTATCCTGTACATCGGCTCGATCGGAAGACCAGTGGCGTTTTAATTTTTGGATTGAGTTCGGAAATAGCCCGAAAAATACAGGAATCGATGGAAAGTGGAGCTGCGCAAAAGCGTTATTTGGCCATAGTTCGAGGCTTTTTTCCTGATGAGATACAATTAAATCACCCACTTATCAACGAAGCAGGTAAAAGTCAAGAGGCTGAGACCTATTTTAAATTTATTAAGAGAACAGAATTAGATATTCCTTTGGGAAAACATGCTACTTCCCGTTATTCACTCATTGAAGCCTTTCCCAGAACGGGGCGGATGCATCAGATTCGCAGGCATTTGGACCATTTGCGTCACCCTATAATCGGTGACAGACCTTGGGGATGCAATAAACAGAACAAACTTTTTCTGGATAAATGGGAAATGAATACCATGATGCTGCATGCTGTTTCAATGAAAATCCCACATCCAATAAGCGGCGAATTGATTGAAATAAATGCTGAATTGCCGACGGAGTTTCAAAGAATGCTCGATCTTCTTAGCTTAAAATAAAAAGGCGGAACCTTTCGATTCCGCCTCATCGTACTAGTCTGACGATTCTTCACTATGCGATGCTGATCATTTTTTTCTTCTGTGATTCAATCGCAATTTTGTTTTTGGGAACATGAACCTTCAAAATCCCATTTTCAAATTTACAATTGATTTTCTCTTCGAAAACATTATCGGGCAGAGTGAAATTGCGCTCGAATGATTTGTAACTGAATTCCTTTCTGGAATAACCGTTATGATTTTCCTCTTTCTCGTCATTCACCTCGGCTTTCACAGTCAGTATGCCTTTTTCAATGCTGACCTTGAAATCATTCTTCTTGTAGCCTGGAACTGCAAACTCAATGTCATATAGCATTTCCTCATCCTTGATGTTGACAGCAGGCAACATCTCTCCATCTCTAAACAGCGAAGGCCAAGTCAGTTCGCGGTCAAAAAGGTCGTTCCAAAATGTTCTTTGAAGCGGATTCAACTGATTTCTTCTCTCGAGTAGTGTCATAATAGTTTGAAATTAAATTGTTAATAAATTATGTTACTAATTATATTACAAAGTTACAATGCAATATCATTGCAAAAAATGACGACTATCAATTGAGGAAAAAAACATGAATTATTTTTGATTGTACTTATTTACTGATAGCATTTGTGGGTGCAGTTGGCAGATTTTCTTTTGGTTTTATATTGCCATTTATTTTTAGCTGCACTGCATTGTTTTCGGGATCATTGCTAAAAACAGTGACAAATTTTGTAAACTGCCCGATTCGGTTAGTGTCATAACTTACCTTAATTTCACCATCTTCTCCAGGCATAATAGGAGTTTTTGTATAATCAGGACTCGTGCAACCGCAGGTTTTTTGTACCTCGCTGATGATAAGAGGGGCAGTGCCTGTATTTTTAAATCTAAAGATACGCAATCCGTTATCACCTTGAAATAGTTCACCATAATTGATTTCTTTGACTTCAAATTCAATCTTTTGGGCAAAAAGATGTAGGCTGCCAAGCATTAAAACAGATAAAATAAACTTTTTCATAAATTTTGGTTTTTAATAATTAACTAATAGATTAGTTATAAAGCAAAAACGAAGATATGAAACCTATTTTAATAACTATGTATTTAGTTGAATATTTTTTGACATAAAAAAACCCTGCATTTGCAGGGTCTTCATTATGTTGATTCAATTATTGATTGAATAAGCTTTTAGGAGCCTCGGGGGTAGGAGCAGCCTCAGGTTTAACATCACCAAAAATTTTCAATTGGTTGCTTGTTCCGCTTGTAGCATTTGTAGTAAGTGTTACATATTTTGTAAACTGTCCAACACGTTGAGTGTCATATTTTACTTTGATTTCTCCTTTTTCGCCCGGCATGATTGGCTCCTTAGGATAAGTTGGTACAGTACATCCGCAGCTACCTTGAGCGTTGCTGATAATTAGTGGAGCAGTACCTGTGTTGGTAAATTTGAAAACACGTACACCATCGGCACCTTTTTCGATTAAACCATAGTTTACTTCGAGAGATTCGAATTTAATGTCTTGAGCAGAAACAAAATTAACTGCAAAGAAAAGTACTGCAATGATTGAGCTTAAAGTTTTCATACGCGGTATTTGTTTAAAATAAAGTTTAAAAATAAATTTTATAAATAGTTAATATTCAGCTTTTCAATGATTTGCGATTTTAAAGCTATGTTTTATGCTTAGAAGCATTACAAAAGTAATGAATTAAAATTAAAAAACAGAAAAAAATATGGGTTTAACTAATTGTTTAGTTTTTTTAAGATAATCCGATGTTGATATAAATACCAAGCACCGTGCCAATAAAATTATGAACGTTAGAAAAAATTAAAAAAAAATGGAATTTCATCAAAAGGCCAGCTTTCAAATTTCAAATCCTTAAGATTTTTTGTACATTTGCAAAGAATCAACTAAGGGCTACAATATTTAAATTAAACCTATATGAGCGAAGTAAAAGTAAAAAGTTCAAAGTCTAAATTCTCAAAAAAATTCATAGAGGAAGCACTTGCAGATTTCAAAGTTGCTTGTATTAGTCGCGAAGCCAGTTTGAGCGGCAGGAAAGAGGTGCTGAGGGGTAAGGCAAAATTTGGAATATTTGGCGATGGTAAAGAGATTCCACAGGTTGCGATGGCCAGGGTTTTTAAAAATGGTGATTTTCGCTCGGGATATTACCGAGATCAGACATTTATGCTTGCAAGCGGCCTCGCAAATGTTCAACAGTTATATGCTCAGTTGTATGCACATGCTGATGCTGAACATGATCCTTTTTCCGCCGGAAGACAAATGAATGCGCATTTTGCCACGCCTTTAGTTGACAAGGAAGGAGAGTGGACCAATCATACACAACTTAAAAATGTAAGTTCCGATATCTCACCTACTGCCGGCCAGATGGCAAGAGCTTTGGGATTGGCATTGGCATCGAAGAAATATCGCGAGTGCCAAAAAAATATAGGCGAATATGCCGACAAATTCTCTGTAAATGGGAATGAAGTATCTTTTTGTACCATTGGCGATGCCTCAACTTCGGAAGGTGTTTTTTGGGAAACCATCAATGCTGCTGGTGTGCTGCAGGTGCCTTTGGCAGTTTTTGTTTGGGATGATGGCTACGGAATTTCTGTGCCACGACATTTTCAAACAACTAAAGGTAGTATTTCTGAAGTGTTGAAAGGTTTCAATTCTGATGAAAATGGCAAAGGTGTTGATATATATACCGTTAAGGGTTGGGATTATGTCGCACTTCGCGACACTTTTGATAAAGCCATCGAAAAAGTACGTAAAACACATACGCCCTGTCTCTTTCATGTGCAGGAATGTACACAACCGCAGGGCCACTCTACATCTGGCTCGCACGAGCGTTATAAAAGTCAGGAGCGTCTCGATTGGGAAAAAACACAGGATGGTATCGAACAGATGAAATCCTGGCTGATTACCCAAGGTGCTGCATCTGAGGCCGAACTGACAAAAATTCAGGAAGATGCAGCAAAAGAAGTTAAAGATGCTATCAAGGCTGCATTCAACGCTTTTAATAATCCAATTAAAACAAATCAGCAGGAAGCACTTGTATTTATTGATGCCTTGCTTGCAGTAACTAATAACCAAGAAAAAGTTAGTGCATTAAGAGAGGCTTTAGCTAAAGCTATCGATCCCATTCACAAGGATATTGTCAAATTTTGCCGTCAGGTATTACATGCCGTCAGGGCAGAGCCTTCTGCTGAAAAGACAATCTTACAGGAATACACAAGCGGTTTTATTGCTAAATTCAAGGCGCTCTATACTACAAAACTTTACAGCGATACAAAATATGCTGCATTGAAAGTAGAAGAAGTAAAACCTCTTTACAATCAAGAGTCGCCCATCAAAAGCGGATTCGAAGTATTGAATGCATGTTTCGATTATCATTTGCAAAATAACCCTGCTTTTTTTGCTTTTGGTGAAGATGTGGGTAAAATTGGTGATGTAAATCAGGGATTTATGGGAATGCAGGATAAATATGGTGTTGAACGCGTTTTTGATGTCGGAATCCGAGAGTGGACCATTATTGGTCAGGCAATTGGTATGTCGATGCGCGGTTTGCGCCCTCTTGCCGAGATTCAGTACCTCGATTATCTGATTTACGCTGCCTCGGCCCTTTCAGACGACATGGCTACCCTGCGTTACCGTTCCAATGGCATACAGCAAGCGCCTGCTATCATCAGAACCCGTGGTCATCGACTTGAAGGAATCTGGCACTCTGGTTCGCAAATGGGTCTTCTGCTCAGTAGTCTGCGCGGTATCTGTGTATTAGTGCCCCGTGATATGACCCGTGCTGTTGGTTTTTACAATACGATGTTAAAATCGGACGACCCATGCGTAGTGGTTGAATGTCTGAATGGCTATCGCCTCAAAGAGCAAATGCCAGAAAATATTGGTGAATTTACCGTTCCGGTGGGTGTTCCCGAGATCCTTCAGGCGGGCAGCGATCTGACGCTCGTTACCTTTGGTTCATGTGTGCGAATAGCACAGGATGCTATCAAACAATTGGAAGAATGTGGCATTTCTGTAGAACTTATCGATGTGCAGTCTTTATTGCCATTTGATGTGCATCATAGCATTGTCGAATCTGTTAAAAAAACAAACCGTTTGGTCGTGCTTGATGAAGATGTGAGTGGAGCAGCCTCTGCCTTTATCCTGGACAAAATTTTGGTGGAGCAAAAGGCCTATTTTTACCTCGATTCAGAACCACTGACCATTCATGCCGAGGATGTTCGTCCAGCTTATGGTTCCGATGCTGACTATTTCATCAAACCATCTGTAGAAGATGTTTTTGAAAAAATTTATGAGCTGATGCATGAGGTAAATCCGAAGCAGTTCCCATAGAACAATTTAATTTATAATGACAAAAGCCCGACTGATACTACTTCAATCGGGCTTTTTTATTTTTTGTATCATAACAGTTCAATCTGTCCGACAGCTTCAATAATCACTTTCAAAATATCTTCTTCCCCTTCGGCTGCTATACTCAAATCGGCTGCTTCGTAGTAGGGCAGTCTTTGAAGATAAAGTTTATAAATATAATTTTTTAATTCTTCATCCTGGACAGCTGCAATTAGT
>CANETR010000084.1 GCA_947441325.1 Saprospiraceae bacterium | reverse complement strand
TGAGCAGTTCAACTACCTCATTTAACTGTTCGTTTGACTCGGGCAATAAGTCCCATTTTGCGGTAACAAAAAACACTCTGTCCAATTTTACCACCTCACCAACTTTAATTTCCGGTTTCGGCTCTGGTTCAGGATAAACTTCGTGCAGGGCAACATCATCAATCCAGTAGTAAGCATTTTCAAAGGTACCGCCATCTTTTACTGGTTCCATAATAGTTTTGGCATTATCAAAAAAGTTACCTATCACGAAATAAAAAGATCTGTTTGCCGACTTTATAATTCCTGAGTATTTCACCCATTCTACCTTATCTTTAGATATGATTTCACTGACGTTCAAGTCTGGTTTATATTGAATTAAGGGTTCAAAAGAATTTTCAAATAGTGGACTGGGCGACAATACAAAACCTAGATTATTTGAGGCAAATTTTGCATTTATATCACGAGCTACCCAAAACTCATAGTAGTAATCTTTCCCGAGTTTAGTAGGCTCAACAAGCTTCACCTGCATATATTCACGATATGTATCGCTGCGTTCTGACTGTGGATTATGCGTTAAAATTGCAGTACATTTATAGCCTGTTCTGGGTGCATTGTATTTTGAGCCTGATTTTTTTAACTTTTCAATTTCCTGAGGCAACATAATTTTCAAATCAGGGGTAGTTTTTGTAGGCGACTTCCAATCAACCATATTATGTTTGAATGCGGCAGAACCATCCACATCATCGGCAGGTTTCTTACCCTGAACCACTTCGAAACTCGGATTAGGAATTAAATTTGGGCCTGCACCCTCTGGAGCTTGTGCAAAAACAGATGTAGTCGCCAGCAGTAAAAAAGTCAACAGTAAAAGCCTGTTCATATAGTTGTAGTTTAAAGGGGAAATAAGGTATTTGCACAACTATGCAATAATTATTCCAAAAGTAGTATTATTTTTCTAAGTTATTCATGATTCAGAGACGACATAAAACTAATTTTAACAATATTTTTCGTGTCGGGTTTGACTTTAAATGTCTCAGATGTTCTATGCCCAATAACCCAAATAATTTTATCATTTGAAAGCAAGAGTGGCATTTTAAATCTATTATTTTGAGGAATTTTCTCATCTTTAAAAAAACTGCTCAATTTCTTTCTTTGACCCGACATACCATAGGGTTCGAAATAATCTCCACTTCTGTAATAACGCAATGATAAAGGGTATTGCAATTCTTCTGCATCAAAATAAGCAGCAGTATCAGCTATTTTTTTGATATCAAGTCCTTCACTATTTTGAAATTCGAATTTCAACAAAGCGACTGATCCGATATTAACAGAAATCTGCCCTTCGACAGCTTCTTTCAATAACAATATTTCTTCCAATTGATCTAAGGCTTTTTCCTTTAGAATCAATTTTTTATAGTTTCTGAAAAGCACATGAGTACTTGATTCATACACTGCCGATTCAGTACTATCAGCCTGTTTCAATATTTCTGTAACCTGACTATTGTTAAACCCATAGGGATAGATCATTTCAAAGAGAACCGTTTCCTTTGCTGGTATATTTTGCCATTTAGTCAAATCAATTTTTAATAGTTCATCGTCATTTACCTTTTCAAGTATTTCATTACTAAGCTTTTCAACGGCATAATTAAACAATGTTTCAGTTTCTCTGAAATGCTTGAAATTCTGGGCAAAACTTTGCTCCAGCGAGGGATTGATCGATTTTAAAATGGGGACAATACGCTGTCTTATTAGATTGCGACTATACTTTACAGACTTATTAGAACTATCCTCCCTGAAGCTGATATTATTTTTTTGGGCGTATTCAACAATTTCCTGCTTGGTAGCAAAAATTAGCGGCCGGATTATTTTTGTTTCCTCATTTTTAGCTACAATTCCATGTAAACCTCTTATCCCACAACCATTTGTCAAATTCAACAATAATGTTTCGATGCTGTCATCCATGTGATGCGCCGTTGCAACAAAATCAAAACCTTTAGCTTTTCTGATATCTTCAAGCCACTGATAGCGCATGTCGCGTGCCGCCATCTGTATGGAAATCTTCCTTTCTTTTGCAATTTTTTTGGTATCAAAACTAACAGAAAAAAATGGGACCTTGAACTTTTGAGCCAGTTCTGAAATAAATGCTTCATCAGCATCTGACTCATCAGCACGAAGTTTAAAATTACAGTGCGCTATGGCTATTTCGCTTGGAATTTGAAGAAATAGCTGAAGTAAAACAGCAGAATCTATACCTCCGCTTATCGCAAGAAGTATCCTGTTGTCAGAATTAAATAGGTTTTCTTCCCTAATAAAGTTCTTGAATAAAGATAATAAACAGTTATGCTTCAAGGTATTTTTTTATTTTATATGACAGATACTACAAAGAGAATCAAAGAGATAAATAATTTAGTGGGGAGATTTTACCAGCATGAATAAATTATTACTTACCAAATTAAAAAACTATTCTAAAAAGCTCTTTACTTTTTAGTTATTTTACAATTTATTAGCCTAAAATTCAAAGGTACAAAATGCTCAGTATAATCAGCGATTTTTTCTTAAACACACCGCCCGAAGACATATTAGCCGTTATTTTCGGGGTAATCTATGTTATACTAGCAGCTCGAAATCACATTCTTTGTTGGTTATTCGGAATAGTTGGTTCTGCCTTAACGACCTACTCAGTTTTTTATAATTACAATTTGTATCTCGAAACTTTTCTAAACGGATTCTATGTTGTAGCTGCTATTTGGGGTTGGATAAACTGGAAAAAGCAGGAGAGTTCCTTGAAAAAAATCGTCAGTTATCCCCTTGCGAAACATTTCAAAATTATTTTCACAGCTGCAATTGTTGCACTAGCCGTAGGCTATTTTTTCGATAATTACACTCCAACCGCAGCACCCTATCTCGATGCTTTTACAACAGTTTTTGCGCTGATGGCTACCTTCATGATAGGATTAAAATTACTTGAAAACTGGCTATATTGGATAGTAATCGATTCTGTATCAATTTATTTATACAGCAGCAGAGGCGCACATTTCTATGTCCTGCTTTTTTGTGTATATATAATTGTTTCAATTATGGGATATATCAGATGGCGTAGAGAATTCAGAAGCCTTGAGCTATAAGCATTCAAAAGCCCAGGCAACATAGTTTCCATGATGACTCAGGCTAATATCTACACTATCAAAATCTGTTATGAGATATGGAATTGTATCCCGCATTTCAATTCTTGGGGAATATACATGCGGATACTTATGCCGAAAATCCTCCATTAGTGATGCTCTGACAAATTCAGATTGATTCCCAATCAACTTTTTCTCACCCAGGCAAAAGGGTATTTCATTTGAAAAGAAAGCAATGCTATGAACAAAATCTGGGGTAATCTTAGATTGGCATTTAATCTCTCCAAATTTAGTTAAAACTTGACCGAGTGTTTGGTCAAAAATAGAGGTCTCGAGTTTTTTGGGATTAAAAGAACGCTCTGCACCTTTTTTAAGAATTACTTTATAGGCCGATTCTTTCATTGACCATATTCTCCATAAGGTTTTCTCAGGACTCTCTGATTTAAAAATAGTATCTATCTCGGAGTTAGCGCATATTTTTTGTAAAAAAGCTTTACTTAATGACCTTTCAATGTTTGGCAAGTCGTTAAAATCAACGATGTCATTTCCAATCATGATTTGAGATTTGATCAATATGCAGGACAACTTAGAGGTCTAAATCGATATGCTAACCCAACAGTAAGAAAAACATAGGAATCATTTGATTTTGAATCCCCGCGTTGTCTTCCTACTCTTCCTATTCGCTCGCCAATCTCTACAGACCTGTCTGCCAATGCTGCAGCAATATCTCCATGATAACCAGCAATCGCGTTTGGATCACCATAAACACCACTTACGTCATCCAAATAATCTGTAAATGACAATCTGCCGGAAATTTCAATATTCCAGCTCAAGCTCGGGTTCATATCAATTTTAACTCCTCCTCCCAAAATTACAGCACCGGAAACTAATCCATACTCTTCTCCCCTAGCCTGTCCCTCGGTACCCATATCGCGAAGGTTATATCTCACGCCATCGTAAACAGCTGTAGGATTAAAATGTAATAGACCAATCCCTGCAAGCAGATAAGGCGCCACAGGTTTATCTTCTCTGGTATTACTGTGAAAATCTTGAAAATTAAATTCCATCACTGCCGAAGCTTCAAAAATATTGGAGCTAAAACTAAGGTTTCTAGCTCTTTCAAATTCTCCTTTAGCTTTTTTGTCGCTAGCCCCCACATTAGCATAAGATGCAGCTACTCTGAAACAAAGTCTTCCGTCGAAGTTTTTGCGTGCCAATACGCCTAAGGAGGGGCCTAATCTTTTAAAACTAAATTTTGGATTCAGATCTCCATAGTAAGTTGACATACCTACAAAACCTCCCAATTCCCAACCTTCTTGTGCAAAAACGCTGTTCAAATTTAAAATACCAACAACTAAAAGAAAAACAATATTTTTTAAAATTCTCATCTTTTGAAAATAATGACATTAAGAATCAATTTAAAATTTGTCAGTCTTGACGCCAACAACTGCAGATAAAAAACGCAGATAAAACTGAATTATTGTTAACAAAAATCAGACCTAATTCCTGGAATCAATCCCCCAGTGCAATTTTTCCCGAATCATATAAAGGAAATTTCTATCGTTTGGTCGCAATAGATTTACATTGAAAGGACATTTTCTAACAGCCAATTGACAACTCGATTTTATGGTATGATAACGAGAATCTAATGTGCAAAGAAAATTTTCAGCTCTGCCTTCAATCTCAAAAGAAATAACGACATCATCAGATAAAACGATGGGTCTTACATTTAAATTATGCGGCGCTACCGGTGTAATAATAAAATTTCCAGATCGAGGGAAAATAATTGGCCCACCACAACTAAGTGAATAGCCGGTCGATCCGGTTGGCGTAGCTACAATAATTCCATCTGCCCAATATGAATTGAGGAATTCACCATTAACATAAGTATGAATGATTACCATAGAGGAGGTATCTCTTTTTAGTATCGTAAAATCATTCAATGCGAAATTAGTTTCACCAAAGATACCCTCTGAAGTATCAAGTGTCAATAATGTACGGGGGTCTAATATGAAATTATTTTGTTCAATAGCGCTTACAACTTCAGCAATTCTGTTCTTTTCAAACATTGCTAAAAAGCCAAGTCGGCCAAGGTTTATACCTAATATGGGTACTGCACTGTCTCTGATAACTGTTACTGCCTCCAATATGGTACCGTCGCCACCTAAGGTTATACAAAAATCTGGTTCGGCAGTTTTGAATTCATTATAGGTTGAAAATAGCTCAAATTCATTGCCGACATCAACCCTACCTTCAAAAGACTCCAAATATTCTTTAAATATACAAAGCTTTATATTTTTTCTTTTTGCCAATTCGGCAAAAAGTTCACGTACAAGTTTTTCGTGTTCTTGTTTTAGGAATCGACTGAATATGGCTATTTTCATAAATAATTATCAAATTTTTCAAAAATTTGCTTTCACGGTCAAGTATACATCTTTTTGTAAAAGCCTGTTAATAGTATATTCTAGTTGAACCAGAATATTGTAATTGTAAAAAGTAAAATCTAAACCCAAACCACCGGAATACATATGCGCATTGCTCAATTTATTTCCAATATAATAATATTTATCCCAAACATATCCATAATCTCCATGTATCCTGCTATGTATTCTTATAGGTAGTTCATGAAAAAAAGGTGATTTTTCTTTCTGACTTAAAGGGACTTTAAAATCAAAAATTTTAAAATTTAAATCCGTCCTGAAAAAAAAATAATGTTGTCCATTTACAACATAATATTGATACCCTCTCACGAAAGAATCATCATAGCCAAGCGCTTCCTGCTGATAAAATGGATCTTTATGCTTAAAAAAAGAATATCTACCTTCTGTTAATAATCCGATTGACCAACGTTTAGCAAATTTCTTATAAAATGAAACACGGCTACCTAACCAAAGTTGATTAATATCGTTAAAAATACCCAATCCTCTCTTTTTTAAATTAACTGATATAAAGTAACCATCAAGTGGATATGTCCACACATCCCTTTTATCAAATTCATAATCATAATTAAGGGTAAAGAAGCGCTGAGTCCTTCTATCGCCAAGAAAAAAGTCAGGATTCCTAAAAAAGATCGAATCACTAATCCCAAGTTTTTGATAATTCAATTCCAGGTAATGATTACTGTAAACAGATTTTCGGTATCGAAAAGTAAGTCCGGTTCGAAATCTTGTAAACTGTCTTTGTCTGCTATTTAAATCACTGTAAAAAACTAGTTTATTGTCAATTGAATTAAATACGCTCTCCTTGTTATCAGAATATAAAATATTAAAAGTAGCTCCAAATCTTTGATTTTTCCCAATTGGGGGCATTTCATAATCAATTTCAAACTTTCTAGTAAAGCCAAATTGTGCTATAAAAGTCAATCTGTCATTATAGCCCGCCAGATTACGCCAGTAAACTGCAATTCCCGAATTTACTCTACTGATGTCTCTATTAAAATCTTTCCACCAAACATTAAAATTTCTGTCAGCAAGTTCAAAAATTGGAATTGGGAATACATACCAGGCCTCAACAACTTTTAATTGGATACTTACATTCGCTTCTTGCCATTCTAAAATTTTTAGTTCTACTTTCGAAAACAGTTTTGAATTTAAAATATTTCTGCTGTTTTCTTCCAATTTGTTCATGAGCACTGCTAAGGAGATAGAATCTCCTTCTTTGATGTTCATGTACCTTTTAACTGCCGAAATTTTGGTTTTTTTTAATCCCTCATAGGAGATAGATTTCACATATACCACATCTATTTGCCCAAACAGTGAATTTCCGCCTGATGCAAAAAGTAAAAAAAAGAATAAGGCAATTTGGTAAAATGGTTTCACAAAAAATATTGTTAAGAGGCAAAACTGTCTTTTAACTGATCATCTAATTCATCGGCATAATAGCTGAGTTCATTAATAGTTATGGCTACTTCAATATCATCCAAGCCTGCTGCATCTCTGTTCGAAATAAGCAGTACCCAGCCATCGCTAAGCGCAAGCTGCATATTTACAAGGCTAGCATTTATTTCTAATAGTTTTTGATAAAAGGCTTCTTTCTTGGTCACATGAATATCTGATTCACTCATTAAAACCGAGCTAACATAAAAATAACCATTCGGAAACCTTTCATTTTGAGACAAGCCAACAGCAATAGTGGCAGATCCTCGACTAAAATCCCATTGCCCGGAATTTTCTCCACGAGCCATTTCAGGCTCTACGCCCATTCTTAAAATGCCTTTTTCTATGATATCGTATAGGATTTGAGTTTTCATGTTTATCGTAAGTTAAATTATATTGATGAGACTTTTAAAAAATTTGAAGAACCTTGAGCTACAACTTCATTTTTAGAGTTCCAAATTACCGATTTTAAATTGGCAGTCTTTTTGCCAATTCT
>CANETR010000083.1 GCA_947441325.1 Saprospiraceae bacterium | reverse complement strand
AGTTTTGAAGAAAAATTATTGGGTGAGTATTATTCCGACGAAGAATATAAAGAAATGCTTTTTGCAACGGGAATCAGCGAAAGAGAATATAAAATATTACAAACTTCTCTAAATGATTACCTTAGTCGTGCTAAACAGGTTGCTAAAAGATCTCTGACTGACGATACACTCAAACAGTTAAAATCAGCCAAAATAATCAGTCCCAATAATTATGAGGTAAATTTTGGATTGGCAAACTGCTACTTTGCCTTTTGGCAAAAAACCAAAGAAAGATCTTTCAAAAATTTGGCTGAAAAACATATACAATTTTGTCTGAATATAAAACCTGCTGATGATGCAGCTGCAGATTTGTTCGAATCGATTAGAACCGGCAAAGCAAAATCAGAGAAAATTAAAAATAATGATAGCGCTAAAGGTCTTAGCAAATTTATCAGCTGGTTGATGGTAAAAGACAAAAAAGGAGAACATAGCCGTTTGTACACTGCTATTGCGATCGCACTACTTTCAGCGCTCTTGATATTTTTTGTAATTCCAGTCAGTATTATGGATAATATTTCTGCTTCTGAAGCACAAAAACTATCGGTAGAATTGGAAAAAAAATATGAACGCATCAATCAATATATTCTTGATGAAGACATTGAAAATGCTCAAAAAGAAATTATAAACCTAGTACATCCTTCAACCGAGCCCACCGAAATATATCCAAAAGGTATGTTTTCCTTAGAACCCTACAGTTATAATGAATATTGGAAAATGAAAAGGGAGGAATTAAACCAAAAAATTGAAGCTATTAAAAGAAAGAATGACTAAAGGATTCAATCAATATTTTGATTTTATTGTGTCAACAGCTGAGATCAGGTATAAGAATTAACTTTCCTCTAAATATTCAATAAGTAATAATCAGAAGGCCATTTAACAAAACAGAAAACCTGGCTCTTCCCTACTACAATGTCTCGACCACATACTCAATGTATTGGCGCCGATTTCTTTGATGACAAAAAGATCTCCTTCTGCTAATTTGGGCAGTGGCAGATCGTAATAGAGATAATCGCCTGCAAAGCAGAGCGGACCGGCGATATTGTATTTTTCTTCTGAAGATACTTCGGCTTTGCCCATGACAAAGCATGGATAATGTATTGGCAGCGAGGAATAAACCTTGCGCAGAAAAAGGTCGGCCCCAAGATGTATGAAGGCAGTGTGAGCAATATCTTTCAGCTCCGATTCCAAGACATACTCTATGCGTGACACTGCAAAGCTGTTATGTTTGTGAACATAAGCACCATATTCAGTAATCACATTGTAACGGTCGAAAATGCCTGTTTCTTTTTTCAGGGTTTCGGCAAATTCTCGGACACTGAATTCCCCATCTTCCGATTCGAAATGAATGCCTCCGCCTATGTCAATCCAGTCGATCTGCTGCTCATTTTTTTCTTTCAGACTATTAATTTCATCTGCTAGTTCTACCATCATTTTTACAGCTGCCACATTGCCGGAGAAATCGCGTATGCCCGATCCTATATGTATGTGCAGACCAGAAACAGGATATTTCATACAGGCTTGGATTATCTCCTGCCTTTTAGTAACAGGGACACCGAATTTTGAATTTTTCTTTACCACATCGAAGATTTCAGGCGCATCGGTTTGTACCAGGGGATTGATACGAATGCCCAGTTTAGCACTAAAATTTTGCGGAATGCGCTCTAGTTCGGCCAGTGAATTAACATTCAGATGCAGTCCAGGAACCGATTCATGACAGTATAAAATCTCTTCCCGGGTTTTGACAGGCGAATCGAATACAATTTTCTCATTGGGACATCCGGCAGCAAGGGCCAGTTTCACCTCTTCAATTGAGGCTGCCTCGAGGCCATAACCAAGACTGACAATGTGATGGAGCACATCGGAATTTGATTGGGCCTTGATTGCAACAGCGTGCAAGCTGTTCGAAGGAAAACATCGGCTAAGGATAGAAAGCCTGTCCTCGAGCAGGTTCTTTGAGTAGAAAATTACTGATTTTTCACTGCCATCGATTATACGATTAGCTTTTGCCTGCAGGTAAATCGACTCAATTTCAGTATTATTAAGCCTTTTCAAAGCTTTTTATTTTATCACGGATGATCTGAATAAGACTTTTATCGTCATTAAAACTTTGTTCATCCATCTGATGAAACTTGCGAATATTCATAGAACCTATTGCAAGACGCAAAAATGCTCTATCCCCATAGACCACAGGCTGCCCCATAAAAACCTTGTCAAAAGGATATTTATTGGCATAGCTGCCCGAAACGATGGACTTGAAAAGCTTGGAAAGCTCATCATTATTTAGGTATTCGCCATTCTTTCTGATGCGGAAGGAAATGATAGTTTTATTGGTTCGGAACTGATCGGGCATGAGATCGAATTCTTCGTGACTTTCGAGTTCGGTTCTTACTGTTTCACTCCAGCGGTCAATCACATCATTTACTTCATTTTCGGGAATTTCCTGAAAAGCGCTTCGTTCATTCAGGAAACAGGCCCAACGTAAATGCAAGCCTATATTTTGACGGTATGGCAATCCTGTTTTAGCTCTAAGCGATTCCGGAAAATCATAAGCCGACATCAGGTCTTTAAAGGTTGAAACCACAGAAAAATCTCCATTCTCGAGTGATTTCATCATATCTTTATTCACAAGCAGTGCACCACAGAAAGGAGGCGCCTGATAAAATTTTGAGCCGGTAATCATCACACTACCCTGTTTATCGAGGATGCTGTGTATGGTTTTCAAGTCGTGGCGGAATTGACATAAATCGACATTCCACATAATATCTTTACGGTCGAAAGAATCGATCATTTCAAGATTATCCTGAATTCCGGATTTTGATCCGTACACCAAACTGCCAATTATAGAATAGTTTGAATGACGGCTGATCTGTTCATTGATATAAGCCTCGTGATTGATAATATTGCCATCGATATCGCGGGCATCGAGATGAAGTACCTTTATATTAAAACCTGGCCAAACTTTCTGACCGCGAGGCACAGCTTCTTCGAACTGGTTATAGTTGGCATAGTATTCTCCCCTTACTGCATACAAAGTTCCAGAACCCAATTCCTCGGGACAGGACAAAATATTCAGAATAGGTCGGTTTGGATAAAGAATAGAAGCAAAAATTATCGGAAAATAAACAAGATCGGTACCTGATGCCCCATAAAAGATTTCGAACTTATCTTCACCTGGATAGTTAAGCAATTCTTTGAGTTTTGCAGTCTGCTCATTGAGCAGAGCCTCATAATTATCCTTATCCTCGAGATTTCTCGATAGCAGTCTGTACATCTCAGCCTCGTTTTCCTTGCTGAAAGAGCCACATGTACAGGAACCACGATTGATTCTGTCTTCGTATAGCAAAGGATTTATGCCGTATCTTGTAGCGCCATTTTGGTCTAAATAAATACGTTCATCACAGCCGGTTTGCATGTAGCCTTCCAGCTTTTTTCTTAGTTCTTGGTTAGATGACAACGACATGCAATTTTATATACTTGTGAAATGGCGGATTCGGTTATCTGAGCTGCAAATTTAGAAAAACTAATAAGGAAAAAGCAGATAATTTGTTAACTAAAAAATTCATAAAATAAAAAAAATTGAAAATCCTTTGGATTCCAAATGAGTCATCAATTTTTTATCTCCAGTCCATAAATTTGCATCAAACTCTAATGCTAAGGCTATGAATACAGTATCTTTCTCATCTACATCTTTACATAAATCATAAGCTGACTGCAAATTTATTTCTGTAACTGTATCAGGTCTAATGAATTGAATATTCTCAATTATTATACTAAAGTACTCTAAAATCTCCGTATCGTTCAGTCTTGAATATTTTTTTATTTTTTCTTTGTACTTAAAGAGCTCAATAAAAATAAAATTGGGGGATAAAAATTCGTAATCAGTCTTAAGTAATATTTCTCTTTGTTTAGAATTATCTGAGAGTAAAGCAGAAAAAACTACATTAGTATCAACTACCACTTTCATTTTTTCAAATTTTTTAAGATTTCATCCTTGTTTTGGATCCACCAATGTTCATTTATTTCTTCAGCTAAAGAATCTAGATTTTCATTAATTGCAGCTTTTTGCGCTAAAAACTCCAATCTTATTTGCTGAATCAATTTCCTTATCTTGTCTTTTGGAATACCAGATGTATCCATATTGATAATCAATTCTTGATTTCTTAACTCTATGCTAAAGGCTTTCATAATTTATATTTTTGATGAGTTAATAATTGTAACCCAATAAAGTAACATAACTAAATTTAAACAAAATATTATAGAATAAAAATCCCTTTTAATTATTTATTTGACAAAATGATTTCAAGAATAATAAATACATTAAAAATAATGAACTATTCTGAGCGAACAATGCTTAATTCTCAAGATTTTTCAACAGCGAATTTCTGTGATGCTCAGCATGATAAACTGTAAAATAAAGCATTTCTCTTAGGCTAATTTTGCCCAAAATAGGATGCGGAAGTAATATTTCATCTAGTTGAGACTCTGAATATCTATTTAATAGTGAGATCAAAAGATCTGTATTTTTATTGATTTTTTTAATGAGGCGCAATTTTGATTCGTAGCTATATTTTGATGGAATAAAGGGTTTCACCGCCTTAGACCCTGCATTGATTTTTTCTAAATACTTAGCCTTTACATCATCGTAAGTCCTTGATTTTCTATTAGATTTACCAAAAAGCAATTTACACAAAAAAGAAGGCAAACGCAAAGCAAGAATTAAAGGCAAAAGGCTCTTATTTAAATGATCTGCATGCTGCGAAGCATCCCATTTTCCGCTCAAGGCTTTATTATATTCACCCTCGGTAAAAACATTGAGCTCATTGCAGAAGGCAGTGTATGATTTCACCAATTCTTCTATGATTTGATCTTTTTGCATCCTTTTATTTTTTCAACCAACCTGTAATACTAAGCCTGTTATTTTGAGCAGATAATACCTCATGCGGAATTAGATGACTTGGGAAACAGACTGCCCGGCCTAAAAGCGGTAATATTTCAACTGTCTTGTCCTTCAAATACAACTTCAATTGCCCCCCATCATCTTCTGTCCAATCGGGATTGAGATAAACAATCAAGGAGAATTGTCGGCTTTTATCATTGACAAAACTATCGACATGTTTACGATAAAAACTTCCCTTTGGATAGCAGGCATAATGAAATTCAAAATGCTGCAATCCCGTAAAACAACTGCGATTTAAATATTGTATAAAGTTATTTACAAGATCGAGGAATTCACGCTCTAGCTTATTGCTGCTATCGGGCTCAATCCATAAAATGCAGTCATTTCTTATTTCTAAATGTTGTCTTTGATGGTTTCCCTGTCCTATCGAAGCAGGGGAAAATTTATTTTGCTCAAATTCAGACAATAATTGCAATCTCAAGGCACGAGCAAAATCTTCGGGCAAAAAAGAATCACAGACGCCAAAATCATGATTGACGATACCCTCAATCAGCTCTTCGAACTTTTGTTCATAGTGATTCAGAACTGCCATTGATTCTGATATTTTAGAAATATTTTTGCCAAATTCAAGGCATCGTCAATACCACGATGATGTGCGCCTTCAAATTCGAAACCTTCTTTTTCAACTGTATTTTTCAAACCTGGAGCATAACCAAGCCCCTTGATTCGGGGATATTGATGCTTTAAACTAATATGGGCCTTTGTCCATTCATCATCCAACTCGTGCAATTGACAGTTTTTAGAAAAAGCCCTCTGATCGAAAAAACCCCAGGAGCAAAGCAGGTATTCTTCATCATCATTTAGTCCAATCCAATCCTGAAACTCACTTACAACAGCAGGAAAAGTTTCGGCACGATTCACATCAATCTGACTAATACCTGTCAAGCTACGGCAAAAGTCACTTAGATTAGGGTGTATAATGGGGCGGATAAAACTTTCAAATCTGCTATCAACTTTACCTCTCTCATTAATTTTAACTGCGCCAATTTCGATTATTTCCTGTGTGCGACCTTTCCTTTCCGTTTCGGTTTGCCAACAGGTTGCCTCCAGATCAAATATTATAAAGTTCATACTAATGTTTTTGTAAGGCATTTATGAAATCAGGCAAAAAATACAGAAGGCCATTTCAAAGGGTTGAAACAGCCTTCTGTCCTATTTTACAGAAAATTTATTCGTCGTCGTCCTCTTCTTCATCATCAGTTCCGGGGACTACATCTTTATCATCGTCGTCATCATCGTCGTCGTCATCATCGTCATCATCATTAAGATCATCTACATCGTAAGCGCTAACAGGTGCTTCTTTGAATGGCACTGCTTCTTCTTCTTCTTTTACACTGTCAAAAATCTCTTCATCGTCAGAACCGCTCATAGCGAAATCATCGCGGAGAACGCCTTCGCTATCGTAATCTTCATCGTCTTCGATTATTTGAACAGCTTCTCTGACTGTCATTCTAACCAGATAATAAATTTCTTCGGTTTCGAAAGGAAGTGCCGATACCCTTTTTCCATTGCGGTCAGTATAATACACCAAATGCTGGGCGAAACCACGCGGATAGGTCATTTTTATGCCATTCTTAATGTCTTCGGGCAGTGATTCGTAATCCTTGATTACTCTCTTTTTGGAATTCACGACTGTCTTTATTTTTATTTAAACAATAAATATTTTACTAAATCTCATTTGAGGGCGAATATAATACTACAAATGTATTTAAGGGATAAAAGTTGAAAAAAATTGAAGATTAACTTATATTTTTTAGCAATCAGCCCATTCAATCTGTATAACTAAAAGCTTTAACAGTATCTACAAAACATTTCACCGCATCGAGCGGGGTATCTGGATTTACGCCATGCCCTAAATTTGCAATATGATGATTTCCAAAAGATTTCAACATGTCCACAGTACGTTTTTTAATCACAGGCAAATCGGCGTATAAGATAGAGGGGTCTAAATTGCCCTGCAAAACTGCATTTGCACCTAATTGAGCCCTTGCTGTCTCTACTGGCATAGTCCAACCCAAACCAATAACATTACAGTTTGATTCGGCAATTTGCGGTAAGGAATGAAAAGCATCTTTGGCAAAAATAGTTACAGGAGCTAAAGGCTGCAGCGCAGCTGCAATTCGTTTGATATATGGCAAAGAAAATTCCCTGAAATCCTCTGCCGAAAGTACACCTGCCCATGAGTCGAATATTTGCACTAAATCGGCCCCGGCAGCTACTTTTCTTTTCAGATAGGCAATTGTAGACTCCGTAATAGCATCTAAGAGCGCATGAGCCATTTCGGGCGATCTGTACATCATTTTCTTGGCAGCCGAGAAGTTTTTACTACCCTTCCCTTCTACCATGTATGCCATGATAGTAAATGGTGCGCCAGCAAAACCTAATAGTGGCACTCTTCCGTTCAATTCTTTCTTAGTAAGCGCTACTGCATCGTACACATATTGCAGGTTATCTGCGGCGGCATCGCCTTTTAGTAATTGT
>CANETR010000082.1 GCA_947441325.1 Saprospiraceae bacterium | reverse complement strand
TGGTGTTTTTTAAATCGATTTTTGGTCATAACTCATGTAATAAAAACGGTTTTCACCACAGAATGGAATTTCTGTTAATCAGAGGGTCCTTGGTTCGAGCCCAAGAGGGGGAGCTACTAAAGAAAAGACTTCACAGAGATGTGAGGTCTTTTTTGGTTTGCATCGGTCAAAAAGCTATACTAATTGATTAATACCGTTTAATCTTTCATGTTGATTGAAGAATAGTAACGAATTATAAATCTTCATTATCGAATATCTCTAAAGCCCAAGCAGATAGGAATTCTCCTTATTCTTGGTTTTTGAGCTGATAATTTCCCAACTTCTCACGTTAGGAGTTGTGGATTATTTATAAAAATATAAAATCCCTTTAAAATGTAATTAATAAATTTTAAAGGTTAAATTCAATTATCAGTATTATCCCCTGATACCAAAAGCAACATCCTGCGTAAGAATCACGTTTTTTTTATTTGGATCCGTTACCATTTTTCTAACTTCTCCTTTGTATTTTTCGATGATGCCAAAATCCCACCAATCCTTTTTTTGTTCCATCTGCTTATCAAACACATTGAACTCATCAAAGGAAATTTTGATTTTTGTACCAGATTCAAATACCTGACTTATTGAGATGTCGCCGGGTGGTACAAATATTCTTTCATGATTGCCATTGGGCTGTATTATAAATACTTTGGCCAATTTTTCTTTTTTATTATGAAATGTCAATCTTACAATTTTTCCTGTTTTTTTATGCACAAAAAAATCAACAAGAATACCACTAATGTAGTCGCTTTTGGCTTTTAAATAAGTATCATCACCCCATTGATATACTATTTTATAATTGTAGTTATATGATCCCTCTTCTACCCTTTTATCAATTATTTTTTTGCAATCATCTAAAGATTTGCCGTAAATCTGGCTAACCCCTTTATGTTCACAATTTCTCCATTTGAATTCTATAACCACAACATATTCTCCAGTCTTATAAGTCCATGCGGCATCATAAGTAGGATAATCATTCCGGAATTTTCTATTGACCTCTTTGCTTTCTTCCTCACTGCTGGTAGGAAATGCTATATAATCCATAGTAGGTTTGCAATTTTCTTTTCCACTTCTATATGTGCCCACAAATACACAGCATTTGGTTTCTTGTGCTTTTAAATGAAAACAAAAAGAAATAAAAATAAGTGTTAGTAAATGTTTTTTTTTCATATAATTATTTAGTTAATATTGTACAATTTAATTTTCCAAATCCAATTATTTTTTATGCTTTATGACTTAATTAAACAAGTGGTTATTTATTTTTAGCAGCTTCCAATTGCTGCCTCCAATATTTCTCCATGCTTCTGTCTCTTTTTAAACTTTTATACCCATTAGAGTATATATTAATCAGATGTTCCATTGCCTCTTTAATTCCCTTATTGGCAGCTAATGTAAAATATTTGACTGCTAAGTTTTCCGTTTGTTCTCCGACTTGCTTTTCTGTAAAATCCACATCTTCATAAACATCTCCTAATCTAAATAATGCCCAATCATACCCCATATCAATTGCTTTTTTATAATAAAATATCGCCTTATTTTTATCCTCTTTTACTGATTGTCCATTTTCATACATCCAGCCTATCTGCATATATGCTGCACTGTTTTTACCGGCTTTTAAATAATATTTCATTGCTTCACTGAAATTTTGTACAATGCCGGGGTTATTGTTGTTGTGATATAGTTCAGCTAGCTGAACACAAGCGTTTTTATTATTTTTTTCACATGCTTTTAAAAACCATTTTGCCGCTTCAATATTACTGACATCTACTCCATTTCCGTTACGATATATAAATCCAATATTGATCATGCAAGTACTATTCCCCAAATCGGCCCCCTTTTTCCACCAAATCATTGCATCTTGATAAGATTTATTAACTCCATCACCTGTTAAATACATAGATCCCAATAAAGCCATAGCGTCGCTAGACCAGTGTTTTGCGCCTGATTTTAACCACTTCAATGCTTCGTTATAGTCAACTGGCACACCTGCCCCACTTTCGTACATTAAACCAATCTGCCATTCCGCTTTTGAGCAACCCTTTTGAGCACTTAGCTTATACCATTTTAAAGCATTGTCATAATCTTTTTCAGGTATACCATTTTGATAAATGTATGCAATACAATAATCTGCAAGTCCATTACCTAAACTAGATGCTTTTTTATAGCATTCTATAGCTTGTAAATAGTTTTTTTGGTCATATAATTCATTGCCTTTAATATAGTCTGGCATCTGTTTCCATTTCTGAATTTGTAGTAGTGGTTTAACTTTTTGTTCTATTTCATAAACTGTTTTAAATTTATCTGGAACAATGGCATCCTCATTTTTGTCTGTAAAATCCATGTATTTTTCTACTTCAGCAATTAACATTTTAGTTTTTTTATCATTGACATCATCATAGTTGAATGTTTTATCCAATGCTTGTATTTTCAAGAAAGATACATTAGGCGACCATTTGTTAAGTAAATTTTCAACTTCTAATAAGCTAGTAATTGCTTCCTCATACTTTTCTTCTGCAAAAGCTTGTTCAGCGTTTTCATATTCTATTTTTGCTTTTAAATTCCCTTGAGAAAAGGAATTAATTGAGATTAATATTGTTGCTATTAGCAATTTTGTATGTTTCATCGTTTGAACTTTAATATTATTGAAAAATTAAATAAATTCTACTGTACTTTTTAGAAAGATATTGGTAATGAAATGAAATATACAATACAGTAGTATCATCTTCTGTTGATTTAGGAATACTTATCGTAATGCTTTGTGCGTCTTTTTCATAAATATATTTTTTATCAAATTGATCATAAAGACTTTTTTTTATATTATTGAACTCATCCCAATGGCTATCAGATTTATTTTTACCCCCAGCATAGTTTATGTAATACGATATCACAACATCATCTGAATTTGTACTTATAACTGGATACTCAGTATCACACATATCTTTTTCCCAACCCAAGAAGCTGATTTTAGGGGAATACGAAGCGACACCTTCATAATAACCACTGTATTTTAAATAAACTTTTCTAAGAAATTCGTTTTGTTGTATAAATGAAGACCTGTCAAGTCCAGGTTTGAATTGGAATTTTTTACATAATTCACTCGCATAAAAAATCAGTTTTTTTATTTTTTCTTTCCTTATTTTTTCTGCTTTGACCTTTTCATTATTTTTTTGAATTGCTTCATCGGAATCTCCGATAGCCGTTAATTCTTTGCTTATTTTATAAACTTCTCTGTACTTATCTTGAACACCGTCATTTGATTCATATTTGTTTAAATAATACTTACAATCCGCTTTTAAGCTTTTTATTATGGCGTAATCATCTTTCAGTAAATGGTATTTGGCCATAATTTTTAAATAGAGTGTTTTAGGATTGCCGTTTTTTAATAGTTTTTCTGTCTCTTCAATCTTTTCTAATGCTAAGGCATAATTTTCTTTATCAAAAGCTTCCTCAGCTTCTTCGTATACCATTTTTGCAATAGTATTTTGAGCTTTGCCACTAAAAGCTAAAAAAAAGAGTATACTAAAAATAAATAGCTGCTTTTTCATGTGTTTATTATTTAATTGGATTACCCCAAAAATCTGTTTTTAGGATTTGTTTTGGATGAATTAGATACTGGTTTCTTAGCGGGTGTTTTTTTAGTTTCAGTTTTTATAGGGTTGCCCCAGTAATCAACATTTGTTTTAGATTCTGAAGTGGCAGGTTTTCCCTTATACTGAAAATCTTTAATACCCATTTTAGAAGATTTTGCCAACTCTATAATAGTACTATTAATAAGTAAATAGTTTTTATGCATAGTCTAGTCTTTATTCTTTTGCTTCTGCAGCTTCGTATTTTGCCTTCCATTCGTCCGCTAACTTTTTATCTCGTTTTACTCCATCCCCATTCCTATAAATTTCATATAATTTCTTCATAGCAGCAGTTTGTCCATTATTTGCAGCAGAATTATAATAAGACAATGCTTGTGAAATGTCTTTGGTAACACCATACCCCATTTCATATAAGTGTCCAATCATAAATCCACAAGGAATATCTCCCTTTTCTAATCCTTTTTTATACCAAACCATGGCTTCGCTATAATTTTGAGTTAAACCATATCCGCCAATTTCATTCAAATATCCTATCACCCCAAAACCATCATTGTAACCGTTTTCTGCAGCTTTTTTCATCCATACTAATGTTTCATTATAGTTTTTGTCAACTCCGTTTTCTCCATCAAAATAAAGTTTTCCAATAGCAGCCATGGCTACTAAATAGCCTTTCTCAGCCGATTTGATATACCACGACAATGCTGTCATAGCATCTTTAGGCTCACCTAAACCTTCGCTATATAAATTGCCCATATAAAACATCGCATAATCAAGCCCAGATTCTGCTGCATACAATAACTTTTCCTTTCCTATTTTAAAATCTTTTGGCACTCCTTTACCTTCGATATACATACCTCCAATATCTGCAATAGAATTTAGATAACCCTCGTTAGCTGCTTTTGTATCCCACTCAATAGATAACTTATAATTTTGTTCAACGCCAACAGCATCACGATACATATCACTTATTTTATCAATTGCCATCCAGTTTCCTTTTGCCGCCGCTTTTTCCCAAAAAGACATTGCGGTTTTATAGTCTTTTTTTTCATAGGCCTCAATACCATTTTTATAGTCTGGCATTAGTCCATATTCTTTTAGTTTTGTAGCGTATTTTGTCTTTTCTTCTATAGCATATACCGTTTTGAACTTGTCCATATCAATACTGTCTTCATTTTGGTTGGCAAAATTCATATATGGTTTTACTTCTTCCACTTGTAACAACGTGTACTTGTTTTCAGCATTATTATAATCACAAAGTTTATCTAATGCTAAAATCTTTAAATAACTAATTTTTGGAGTCCACTTACCAATATATTGTTCGGCTTTTGATAGGCGTGTTACAGCAACTTCGAACTTCGCATCATTAAATGCATTTTCAGCTTCTTCATATTCTATTCTTGCCTTAAGTTCATTTTGGGCGTTAAGAGCAGTAAAGCTGAAAGTAAATAGTAAAAGGAATAAAATTTTTCTCATAAGTTTAGTTTGTTTTGCCATTTCCGTATTATATTTTTAGTATCCCAGGTTGGTATTGAAAATTTTATTTGGCTATTTCATGTGTTTATTATTTAATTGGATTACCCCAAAAATCTGTTTTAGGATTTGTTTTGGATGAATTAGATGCTGGTTTCTTAGCGGGTGTTTTTTTAGTTTCAGTTTTTATAGGATTACCCCAAAAGTCTACTTTTTCTGATTGGGCGTCGGTATGGTCTTCTTTAGTTTCTGAAGAATTCTGCTTACTATTCTCATTGGTGCCATTGCCCCAGTAATCAACATTTGTTTTAGGTTCTGAAGTGGCAGGTTTTCCCTTATACTGAAAATCTTTAATGCCCATTTTAGAAGATTTGGCCAATTCTATGAAGGTGTTTCGCATTTCTTCGGCCATTTGTCTGGTTGTATAATATCCCATAAGCGTTATAGGAGAACCTGTTACAGACTTTGTTAATTCACTAATTAATCGATTTTTGAATAACCAAGTACCGTCATTGTACCTAGCTATGGGAAAAACATTACTAAGGGTAATTGTTGGATAATCGTCATTAATAGTATTTGTATTAAATACATAGGAGAAAAAGTATAATTCATTAGTATCTACTGGATGAGAAGAGAGTGGCAGTCCACCGTCTGGAAACTGTGAAAAGAATTTTTTTCTGAGTTCTAGTCGGTTTTCTTTTTCTAATTTTATTAATTTGGCTTCAGCAGCCGCTCTTTGCTCTCTGAGTGCATTTTGTGCTCTTCTTTTAGCTGCATCATTTTCCAAGTATCCTATATAATTGGATACATCAGTGGCTAATTGTCCAAGAAGTTTGCCGGTTTCATCTGTTGTCTTTTCATTATAGATGTTCAAATTAGCTTGATTTTTTTGAATATTTGCTTCTTGAAGTGCATTATACCCTTGAGATAAAGCCTGGTATTTTTGGCGAAAGTCTGCTCTTAATTCGTCAGCATTGACGTAATTGCCTGAAAGTTTAGAATTATCACGAATTTGTCCTTTTGCCTCATCGGCAGCCTTTGCTGCATAATAACTCGCCATATTATTTTGATAGGATATTTCAGATTTTCTTTGCCTTTCAGCAACATCTGCCCAGTATTTATCAGTAGAGGCTTGTAGATCTCTTTTTGTCTTATTTATAATGGCATTGTCTTCTTGTTGTTTTTTTGCTAAAGCAGCTTCTTGTTTTTCTTTACTTTCATTTGTTTTTGCTTGAAAGTATTCATCATAACTGATTTCGTGATAGTTGTTATCGCTGTCTTTCTTGTAATATTTACCGGTTGTAGTTTCCCTTGCATATTCGGGAAGTTTTGATCGGTCAATACCATTTACTATATTAGATTTCTTTTGATTAGAATTAGTTGGGACTGAATTTCCTGAGTTGTTGTTGTTTCCTGAATTGTAGCTTTTTTCGGGAGAACTGATATTTTTTTCATTTTTTATACGCTCTTTTTCCTGTTCTATTTTTTCTTTTATGTTATTCAATTTCGATTCGGTAACTGTATTCTCTGGGTCCATACGAATTAACTCTTCATATAATTTGACGGCCCCAGAATAATCTCCTTTTTTATAAGCCATTTCTGCTTGAGCTGTTAGAGAAGCGATTTTTTTCTGGATATCTTCTTTACGAAGTTTATCTTCTATACTTGCAATTACTGGTGTACAATTTTCAAATCCTATACTTTTTACTTTTATATCAATGATTCTGTAGTTGGCCGGATTTTTTTCCTCTAGTGTTTTGGCATTTGGAAATACATTAAAAGAGTTGACCAAAGTATTCATGGCGCCTTCCAAATTTTCAATACTTTGATAGCTTTTTGTAACAACATAGGCGCCATAACCTTGTATAGTAACTTCTATCACGGGATCAAATGGTCGAACATTGTCTATTCCGTCTTGTGAGCCAGGCAGGTATACCTTCCCTTTGTGTTGAAATTCTTTGTTCCCTCTACATCTTGTTGCAAATCTTAGTTCAATATCACCATATACATTTTCAAATTCATAAGTGAAATCAACAAAAACTCTTGTTAATCCTGTCTTGGAAGGTTCTAATGAATATATTATTTGTTTGGTCTTTGTATTATTTTGAGCATAGATTTTTTCCATGTTTAAAAAAAACAAGAACATAGCTATTCCCCCGATTAATGATAATTTTTCTTTCATATTAATTCTAAACGTTATGTTTTTAAAATCAAAAATAAAAAAAATCTCTATAAATCAAAAAGTTAGATACTAATAACAATGAATATAATTTTGTAGATTTTAATGCCATTGAATATTCATGTTTATAAAAATTAAAAATCTATCTCTAAGTATTTCTGATTTTTAAGTAAGCAATCATCGCATCAAATTTGTAACTTTCTCCAATAGGGGGAGCAAAACAAAACCCGATACGAAAGTGTCGGGTTTTTTTATGGACACACTTGGGCGAG
>CANETR010000081.1 GCA_947441325.1 Saprospiraceae bacterium | reverse complement strand
TTGAAAAAGAATTGCCAGAGATTTATCTTGAGCGCAATAAGGAAAGCGGCCGATGGCATTTTTCGCACGAATCGGAGAGGGAAATAGCAAATTTGTACAAAAAAGTATTTCCTTTTGGAACGCACCTGCTCTTGAATCAGCTGCCCAAATTGGGTCAACAGCCCTTGCTGGGTTTAACAGTTTGGCAATATGCAGCCATGCTCATTTTGGCAGCTATTGGTTTCCTTATTCATTTTATTACCTCCAGGATTTTCAGCTTTATCATCAGCCTAATTGCCAATTCAAATTTAGGCAAGGACCGATTCGATAAAAAAATGGTCAAAAGACTGGGGCGTATTTTGAGTTACCTTTTGGTCAGTTACATGGTCTTTGCCTTTGTTCCTGTGCTTCAACTTCCCACCGGATTGGTTTTTTACATTTTATTATTCTTAAAGATTGCAAGGACTATACTTTTTGTTCTGCTGGCATTGCGTATCGTGAGCCTTATACGTTCATATATGCTTCATGTTACCTCTCAAACAGCCAATCCTTCCGATGAACATTTGGTCCCAGTCATTGCCAGAATTATCAATGTACTGATTATCAGTGCCGGATTTGTGCAAATATTAGGAATTTTCTACGTAAATGTAACGGCACTTATTGCGGGTTTATCTATTGGTGGTCTTGCCATAGCACTTGCTGCACAGGAGACAGTGAAAAATTTATTTGGTTCAATGATGATCTATGCCGATAAACCTTTCAAAATCGGTGACATGATTACCGTAGGAGCTGTAACAGGTACAATAGAAGACATAGGCTTCAGGTCCACACGCATACGTACCCTCGACACTTCGCTCATCTCCATTCCCAACGGAAACCTAATGAATGAAACGATCAATAATTTGGGCTTGAGAAAACAGCGCAGATATAATACTGCCATCAATATTGCATATCATACTCCCCCAACCCTAGTCGAAAACTTTGTGGAAGGCCTGCGCGAAATTGCTCTGACTCATCCCGAAGTTGACAAGAATGAAATTTATATCCATTTGAATAATCTGGGGCCATCTTCGCTGGACATCATCTTTGTTGTATTTTTTAATACCAATGACTGGGCATTGGAATTGAAGTGGAAAGAACAAATCATAAGTTCTATTTTAGAACTTTCAGCCAGTTTGGGTGTTCAGTTTGCATATCCTACCACTACGATGCACATAGAATCGATGCCCGAAAAGGTATCAAATATTAGCGATTATAAAGAAAAGTTAGCCAATGCAAACAGAAGGCTGGAACAGTTTAAGCAAAACCTGAAACTTAAATATCCTAATCCTGAAGATAATAGCGACCTTGAAAGTAGCGACAATAATTTTTAAAATATGGCATCTGAGAAATTAGAATTGTTAACCTTAGGCTTAGTTTAATTCTATTTTTAAATGAATCTAGGCCTGCACAGAAAAAAAATTGAATTTTACAGCGCAATAAGACAAAATAGCCTTTATTTTGCATCTAAGTTTTAAAAAAATATCTGAATTATTATGATGGAAATGCTTTATTCGAGCGAAGCTTGGCTTGCCTTGATTACTTTGACTTTTCTTGAGATTGTTTTGGGAATCGACAATATTATATTTGTATCCATCGTAACGGGAAAACTCCCACCCGAACAGCGCAAAAGAGCTACACAGATTGGTCTTTTCCTAGCCATGTTCCTTAGGATTTTATTGTTGCTGGGTATTAATGTCCTGGTGCACATGAAAAATCCATGGTTTGTGCTCAATATCGGTTTCCTCAAAGCAGATATTACCGGTCAGGCTTTAGTATTATTACTCGGTGGCCTTTTCCTTATATACAAGAGCACAAAAGAAATCCACGAAAAGGTAAGCCATAGAGGACATGAAGAAGCAGAAATGCAAAAGGCTGCTACCAAATCTTTTAGCAATGTAATTTTACAGATCTTACTAATTGACCTTATTTTCTCGGTTGACTCTATTCTTACTGCGGTGGGTATGACCAATGATATTCCTGGTGCCTTATTTATAATGATTACTGCGGTGGTAATTTCTGTAGGCGTAATGATGTTTTTCGCCTTCCCGATTGGTAAATTTGTAAATAAAAATCCATCTATTCAGATTTTGGGCTTATCCTTCCTAATTCTGATTGGATTTATGCTAATTACAGAAAGTATGCACCTTTCACATGCCGAACTCCTTGGACAACATGTAGGAGCAGTGCCAAAAAGTTACCTGTATTTTGCGATTGCTTTCTCTCTGATTGTCGAATTTATCAATCTAAGAATTGATAGAAATGCCAAGCCAGATCTGTAAACCAAACGCTAATTGAACATTTCTAAAATTCTTTTAACGGAACATTCTGCTCTTAGATTGAAATCAATATCTAGCCTTTCATAAGGAAGCTCGAATTTTTTCAATGTATCTATGTGGCATTGGTCCAGCTCATCCCTTTCATTCTTTGAAAGTCGGGTACCATCTTGTACATAAGGCGTTTCAACAGGCAAATAAAGATACAAATCGGCCTTTTGAGTCTGATACCAGGCCTCAGGTAAATTGAGATATTTGCCAAATTTGTAAAAGGCGTAAGATTGGGTGATATGAATATCTGTATCCATTACTATGAGCGGTTTTAGGCTTTGAATGGCCAGTTCCGTTTCTCGTTGATGAGCCGCTGCTACCCTTTCCAAATCTTCAGGCTCAAATTTTTCAGAATCTGGAATCAATTCCCTACCCATTTCTCTAACTAATGCTGCATTGAAATATGTTGAGAGATATTCCGCCAAACTTGTCTTTCCAGTCGATTCTGTACCCAAAATGACTACTTTCCTTTGATAATATGGTTTAACTGCATCTGGCAGAAAGTCCCAATTTTCGTAGGGATTATTTCTGATTTTAGTGGCCGACACTGGGACTTCAGTTCTGGAGAGATCAAAAGGCAGATGCTTGATTCCCATATAATTTGCCACAAATTCCCCATAAGGCTCCGATGTGATGAGCAGATTTACATCTGGCAAAATCGACTTAAATTTTTCGGCCCATAGCTTTGAAAGCGCTTCAGAAGATATCGATGAATTTGGCAGTTCATCTTCCATGTAATTCAGCAGGCTGACTTTAATCTTAGTATTCGCAGCAAAAGTCTCTTCAATCCAGGCTTTGCGTAGAATTTCAGGCAGAGATTCGCGGTCGCTCACGCAGGGCACAACAATAAGTTCATCGCAATGCATTGCTGCGAATGCTATCATCGCCTGATGCCCCTTATGAAATGGCATAAATTTGCCGAATACAAAAGCCTTTATCATGGAGTATTTATCATTGAGTATTGAGCATTGAGCATTTCTAGGAAAATCGGAAGTTAGAAATTAGAAGTTAGAACTTTTCCTTTTTCATCTACTATAGCTGTCTCACGCAAAGGCGCAAAGCCAAACCAATCTACATTACGCAAAGCTCGCAAAGAAAAATCTAGCGCCTAGTACCTGGCTCCTCTTTACTAAAAAAATCTTTCATTCTTTCCTCTTTCATTCTTTCATTCTTTCAATGCGGCATTAAAATACCGCCCTCTCTCGCTATTGTTTTTTCATAGGCTAAAGCCTTTTGAAAAAAATCTTTCCTCTTTCATTCTTTCCTCTTTCATTCTTTCACACTTTCATCCTCTTCCCATACCAATTATAAAGGCCATAGGATGCTATGAGTAAGAAAATAATATATTCAATGGAAACAACATACAAGCCTCTATAGAAATAAATAAAAATGGATATAAAATCAATCAAAACCCAAAAGACCCAGCTTTCCCATTTCTTTTGAGCAAGCAGAAAAGTTGCGATAACCGAAGCAATTGCGGTGAAGGCATCGAGATAAGGTAAAGAGGCTTCTTTTGAAAAAATTTGAGGAAGTAAACTATGTAACTCACTCATTAAGAAACCCCAAAAAAAGGTGCCAAATAATAAAATGAATAAATAAAGCGGCCAAATTTTAGGTTTTAAATTGCTGATTTCTAATTTTTTATCAACAGCTCCCTTTGCCCAACTTTTCCAGCCATAAACCGTGGTGGCCATAAAAAATACCTGTAAAAACATATCGGAATATAGCTGCGATTGATAAAACAGCAGAAAAAAACAAAAGATATTGACAATTCCGGCTGGCCATGTCAATATATTGGTTCTTGCAGCCCACCAAACAGAGAGCAGACCTGTGAGTGTCCCCACAAGTTCAATAAGACTGAGGGGATAAGATCCAATTTTAAAAACGATAAAATCTATGCTTAAAATGCCCAATTAGCCTATGTTTTTAAAGTCTTTGATAATTTTTTGAACCAAGATATTTGATGATCCGTAGCTTACAAAAATAAGATCCAGCCCGCTACCTTCAAATTTTTTCAGATTGTACATAATGGCATCATAGAGCCAGGAATCGGGATTTCCGAATACGCCGCCGCCAACTAATGTAAGTAAAAGTCTATTGCTTTTACCTACATTCAAATTATCTATCGCTGCCAAAAAAGTAGCCTCATAAGTAGCTTCTAATATCATTTTTCCAAAAGGTTCCCAATCCTTTGCCGAAATTCCGCTGTAGGCAACAGGTACTCCCGAACAATACACCTGTGTTACTTTAAAAGAACCTGGGAACGCTGTAACTTCTGCTCCATGCTGAATACCTACTTTTAGCAAGCCTTTCAGCTGCTCGTATTCGTCACGATTTAGTCCGGCCATTTTATTTTTAATCTGCTCAAGCCCCATTGCATTTGCTAGACAGTAACCGTTTTTCATATTCCAAAGCTTGCTGTTCCCAACCTGAAAAAAATGTTCAATATCTTCTAGGCAGTCAATCTGACGATCTGCTGTCTGACCGATTTGCCCATTGATATCAACATAATAATTGCGGTAAACAGTTCCTGCCCCACAAGCAATTGCACAGGCAGGTCCCTGTGTATGGTCATAGTCATAAATACCGACACCAGACTCGGGGATTGCATTGGGCGATGCCATTTCCAAAAGATTAAACTGTGAGGCCGCCTGAAAAACAGCTCCCTTATTTTCAATTTGTCCGTGCAGTTTTTTCACATCTCCAACAAGCTCGCTCAGATTGATTTTTTGATCTTGAGCAATCGCTGTTTTTCTCAAATCAGACAAGGAGGCCAATTTAAAAACACCTGGATCATAACATTGCCCGTTGACCACTGAGCATATCAGGCCATTTTCAAGCTTCAGATTATTTCTAACCTGTTCGGGATTTTGCTCGGTAAAGCCAAAGAGTTTTTCGAACCAATTCATATATTAAGATTTTTAGACGCCAGACTTTTAGACGCTAGACTACTTACTCAATCAACGAATAACGATGAACTTCAAAACGATGAACTAATCTCTTAATCTCTTAATCTCTTAATCTCTTAATCTCTTAATCTCTTAAAAACTAAACAAAATCATCCCATAAAAATTCAGAGGTGCCGTGACAAAATACTTTGGCA
The DNA here is from genome assembly GCA_947441325.1 of Saprospiraceae bacterium. Lineage (GTDB taxonomy): Bacteria > Bacteroidota > Bacteroidia > Chitinophagales > Saprospiraceae > Saprospira. The sequence goes on along the minus strand of CANETR010000081.1, from coordinate 2,133 downwards.
GGCCATCAAAATCCACATAGCCCTGATTGTAATAATTTGTATTCAGCAGGTTATTGACCATGAATCGGAATTCCCATCCCCGAAATCTGTAACTCAGCTGAGCATTGAGCAAGAGATAGTCGTCCAAACTCAGCGTATTGGCAAAATCGATAAAGGAACTGCTCTGATAACGAGCATCGAGACCAATTCTAAAGCCATTAAAAATATAGGAAATCGATTGATTGATGATAAACTTGGGCGTAAGAATAGGGCTGAAACTGATGCCCTGATCTTTTATGCGACTGTAATTAAAACTGGAGGCATTGGTAAAAAGCAATCCTTTGATAGGCTCATAGCTTCCCTGAATCTCCAATCCTGAGCGCAAACTGCGCGCAAATGCCGAATTCAGCGCCAGTGCATTTGGTCCGAACTGCCCATTGAGCACAATTTCATTGCGAAACTGCATAAGAAAAAGATTGGCGCCAACTTGCCAGTTTTTGCCGCTGCTGCGGAAGCCCAATTCCTGATCGATTACCGATTCCGGTTTGGTAATAAAAGTAATCAGTTGAAAACTGCTGTCAAATCGAGGCTCGTCATTGCCGCCAAAAATATCGGTTCTCGTTGGTTCGCGACCAACTGAACCAATGCTGTAGTAAAGCGTGGAATTTTTACTTGCCTGCCAACTGAGACCAGCACGGGGATTCAGGAATTTCCAATTCAGGCCCAAATCATTTGTTCTACCCGCGAAATCAAAACGGTTGTAACGACCCTGAACATCAGCAAAAATATTAAAACTGCCAATTTTATAAGCTGCTTTAGCAAAAACTGAAGCATCGCTTTTGAAACCACGGTTTGTGTACATTTCACCCAAAGATGGCTCAGAACCTGTATGGCTTCTGGTATAAAATGTAGCCTGTAAGCCCGCACTCAGGTCGAGATTACCTATTTTAGTGTTGAAATTACTAAAAATGCCGCTGTAATGAGAACGAAAAGCAAAGTTCATCAGAAATGGAGGATCAGAACTCCAGAGCGGATTGTTATAGTCGAAATCGTAATTACCATCCAGAAAATTGTAAAAGACGGTGGTCGATAAAGTACTTCTCAGATTCGGATGAAATTTGTGTTCCAACATCGTCAGGCTCTGTACAAAGCGGTCGTCTTCGGCATTGGTATTGGCATTGAAACGCCTGTCCGTACGGATAAGACTGTCAGAAACGCCCAACCAGGCCATTTTATTCTGCTGATGTCCGACAAAGCCTGTGAGTTTGAGCAATTGTTTCTGACCAAAAAGCATTCCGCTGTAAAAAAGCGATTGGGATGTATTTCCTGAATGTCTTTTGTATCCGTCGGAATTCAAATGAGTGGCTCTGACATAAAAGGCTTTATTTTTTCTGATTCCGCTCTGATATTCTGCAAAAGCCCGGTAGCTGTTGAATGAGCCATAACCCAATCCCAAAGAACCCTGTGCCGAGTCGGAAAGATTAGGCGACAAAAACTGCATACTGCCGCCATAGCTCGCTGTGCCATTTTGGCTAAGACCCACTCCACGCTGAATCTGCACTTCGGAAATGGAATTGAGAAAATCGGGATAATTTGAAAAATATGCGCCCTGATCCTCTGGTTCATTCAGTGGGACGCCATTCAAAGTCATATTGATGCGGGTCTGATCGATTCCGCGCAGGCGGATATAAGAATAGCCCTGTGAGTTGCCTGCATCGGAATAAACCGTAACAGATGGACTGAGTTGACTCAAAATATATGATGGCTCCTGCCCGATATTAAAATCCCCAAACTGTTCAGGTTTTATATTCTGAAAGCTTACTGGGGTTTTATCATCGGCTATAGAAACCTGCGTACCAATAACTAAAGTATCGGTCTCGATTTGGGGAAGATTGATTTGTTGCGCTGACATTAATAGTGGTATAAGCGCAACCAAAAAAACAATCAAATATTTAATCATGGGTCAATTACTTATCTGAAAAGAAGAATTATATGGAGGTTGAAGATTCAGATAAAACATTACTCATTTTCCACTCTTCTGATTTTGGCCCCAAGGGCATTTAGTCGCTGATCGATGTTTTCGTAACCCCGGTCAATCTGATTGATCTGATGAATGGTACTTGTTCCCTTGGCCGACATTGCTGCAATAAGCAG
>CANETR010000080.1 GCA_947441325.1 Saprospiraceae bacterium | reverse complement strand
GTTAATTTCATCCGGCAACCTGATAGGCTCAGACCAGTTGCCCTTTTCTTCATACATGAGATAAATTTCACACATTGGTTTACCACCAACGATCAGATCGCATTGAGTAAAGAAAAACCTTTTGCCATCTGGAGTAAATGAACCATTTCCAAAATGTGGCTTAACCATTTTGCCCGTAAAAATAGTTGGAACCTGACGGGTCATCCAGGTGCCTTGTCTGTTTTTTTGAGTGCGATAAATTTTTGAAACGCCACTTACTGTTGATGAAAAATACAAGACGTTATCAGTAAATGGAATTGGCGCAAACTCCGTTCTATCGGTATTTACATTAAAATCGAGCAGTTGAACGCTAATATCCTGATTGGTAATCTCTGTACCTCTGAGTGCATAAGTACAGCCCAATATCTCGTTCTCTGCCATTTCACGCATTTTCTCCTTGTCACTACCCTCATAGGTACTTATAAAACTTTCGAATGCTATACGCGCCTCTGCAAATTGACCCGACTGTTTAAGGGCAGATGCATAGGTAAAACCAGGCTTATTGAAGGCAGAAACGTTGTTGTCGTTTTGTACAGGTTCCAAACATTTCACCGCTTTGGCATAATGCCTGCTTTCCATGTAATTTTTACCTGCTTTATAGCTTAGTTCCTTTTTATCTTTCTTTAAGCTGAAAGCTTCTTCATAATTTTGAGCGGAACGAAAAATGTCGCCTAGCTTTTCATATTCTTCAGCATCCTTGACCAATTTTTTCCAATTTTTTTTTGGCCCATCCTGTGCCTCTACTATGAGTACGTTAAAACCCAATATAAGAAACAAACTAAAGATATGTAAACGATTCATTATGAAATATTTTACTAGTTATTTTAAAGGCTATTTCCCTGTAGCAAGACAATATTTTTAGCTTTTCCTAATGCAATTTGGGTCGGTAAAAGCTTTCATTTCGAATAGCTTTTCAAAAATAAATTTTTTTTAACATTAAAGCAAAAACAATTCAAAAACATTTTCAAATTTTAAACATTAAGATGCTTTAAGAAAACAAGCTATTTATTTTATGCATAGCTTAAAAAACTGTATTTTAGCAATTATTTACCTTTTCTGTTATTCTTTAGAATCCAAAATATAGTTTTATTAATGAATAAAGACGCTAAATCTTATTTCCCGATACTCGAGAAATATGCTCAAAAAAATAAACAGTTTACTATAAACGATGCCGCTTCTGTAACGGGCCTTCCGGTTTTGGAAACCGAATACAGCATTAAAGAAATGATGGAGAAATATGACTGTAAACTTAAAGTTACAGAAAATGGAGATCTTATCTACGATTTCGGACCACATTTAAAGAGAAGAGATGCCAAATCTTTTGCTGAGTATTTTGGGCAATTTTTAGACCTCTTGTGGCGTGGTTTTACTGTTTTCTACAAGTTTATGATTTCGGCCTTTTTGGTTGTCTACTTTGTTGTTTTTCTTGTCATTGTAATAGGCGTGGTCCTCACTGTAATGTCCGGAAGCAAAAACGACAACAGCTCAAAAGGAGCAGGTAATCTGATTTACCTCATGTTCCGAATATTTTGGTCCATTTTTGAATGGAATACCATCATGGGCTACAACCGAACCTATCGCAAAAAAGACAGATACGGTTACAACTACAAACATTATCAGGAGAAAGAAGGTGTTTTGGCAGCCTTTTCAAAAAAAGATGGGGATAGTGCCGATAAAAAAGGATTCGTCGCATCGGTTTACGACTTTGTTTTTGGGCCGCCAAGAGTTCAGATAAGTCCTTTGGCCAACATGCAGGAACTGGCTTCCTTTCTTCGAGAAAATAAAGGCCTGGTCTGCACTTATGAGATACAGGCACTGGCAGGCTGGTCGAGAGATGATGCCAAAAATTTTATGACTAATGCCCTGGCTAATTTCAACGGCAAAGCCGAAATTAGCGACAAAGCAGTTCTCTACGGTGATTTCACAGAGCTAATCAGAAGAAAAGACAAAAAACAAGGCGCTCCTATCATTTATTATTGGGACGAATACGAACCGGAACATGAACTAACTGGAAATAAATCAGTGATGGATCTTGGGATATTTGCCATGAATGCTTTCAACCTGATTTTATCCTCTTTGGTAATTTGGGGTCCACTTGCGATAGCGGGTAGTGCTTCTTTGTTTTTCAGCATTTTTCTTGGTTGGTTCCCCTTTGCATATTCAATGATATTTTTCTCGATACCTGCCCTAAGATGGCTCTTACTCATTCCAAAAAGAAGAAAACAACACCTACTCAATATTAGAAAACGTTTAATGATGGCAATTTTTCAGGAACAATCTGCCGTATTTACTTTAAATCAACTGACAGAAATTGCCAACAGTCAACATCCAAAAGAAGAAAAGCTCAATCCTAAACTTGTCCAAAATGTTATGATGGATGTTATATTGGATTTAGAGGGCGATTCTTTTGTGAACAACAAGGGGGAAGTTGTTTATAAATTTGAAAATCTTGACATTGAATTGGACGAGATCGAAAAACTTAGAAATGAAAAGAAAAACGATAGTAATTTGGGCGAAATTGTTTTCGAATCTTAATAATTCATTTGAATAATTAGCAGAACTGAAATATAATGTCGAAAAAGAAACTTTGGCTTATTGTAGGACTAATGAGTGTAGCGCTTGCCGGAATTTTTGGCTTGCAGCTCTATTCGGTTTATAGTTCCTACAAATTAAATCTTGAACTGTTTGAAAACAATGTCCATGCAGCACTGGATCATGTTGTGTCTAAACTTGAACAATTTGAAATTCAACAGACTGCCGAACGATATAAACTGCCCAAATTAACCGTTGAAACGGACAGTGGCAAAGAAATATCAACAGTTGTTGAAGTAGAGGCGATTCACAGTTTGCTAAAAAAAGATAGCCTGCGTGGCAGATTTTCAAGTGTAAAAATAAACCCGGTTCCCGAAGACAGTTTTCCAAAAAAGGTTTTTGCCAATGAAGTGACACGTACCTGGAAAAAAGGTAGCAGTGAGGCCTTTATGACACATTTTAAGACCTATTTTACCCATCATACCATTGTACAAAACATACCCATAGAACAGCGCGTTAGCCTAAAATTGATTGACAAACTGCTTCACAGGGAACTCACTCAAAAAGGCATAACCGCAACTTATGCCTATGGTGTTTATTCCATTAAGAAAGATACTTTTGTTCTTACCAATCAACTTCAACAGGAACATCTGAGCAGATATAAACTGCCCAAGAGTTTTAAATATCAGGCTACCCTTTTCCCTAGTTCTCAGGAACAGCTGGCAATGCTTTTTATCGATTTCCCAAATAAAGATGCCTTTATATGGCAGGGAATTATTTTGAACTTAATCTTGAGTTTACTCTTTACCGGCATAATAATCTTTGGTTTTTATTACACAGTATATGTTATTCTGCATCAGAAAAAACTATCTGAGATGAAAACCGATTTCCTAAATAATATGACCCATGAGTTCAAAACGCCAATTGCAACAATTTCACTTGCAACCGATGCCATCAGGAACTTAATCAAAACGCAGCAACCCGAAAAAGCAGAGCGATTCATCCATATCATAAAGGAGGAAAATGAAAGAATGGATTCTCAGGTTGGCAAAGTATTGCAAATGGCCCGAATCGATAAAAATGAATTCAAACTCAACATTGAAGAAATCGATGTATTGGATATTGTTAATAGGGCAGCCGACAGGATAGCGCTCCAAATCGAAAAGAAAAACGGTTCATTAAATGTTGACTATCAAGCGAAGAATTTTGTTATTGAAGCCGATGAGACCCATTTTACCAATGTCATTCTCAACCTTTTGGACAATGCCAACAAATACTCCCCCGAGAAGCCAGAAATTTACCTGAAGGTTGTCGATGCTTCGGGTGGCATTAAAATTATTGTCGAAGACAAGGGACTTGGCATAAGCAAAGAAGCAAGAAAATATATCTTCGATAAATTTTATCGCGTTCCTACTGGTGACGTTCATGACATTAAAGGATTCGGGCTTGGATTGAGTTATGTTAAAGCAATCGTTACTGCTCATGCGGGACATATTGATGTAAAGAGTGAGCCGGGCAAAGGCAGTTCTTTCACAATTTTCTTTCCTTTAAAACACAAAAATGATTAAATGATTTAAAACTCAAGTTTTTAAAAACTGCTAAAAAAAACTTAAAAAATTTTAACATTTACATTTCGGCATATTTTTAGATAGTAAATGTTAAGAAAAAGTGCACAATAGTAAATACACTTACGTTTTAATAGTTTAAGCGTTAAGTCCCCTTAAATTAAATATAATAATTATGAGTCTTAAAAGTAAAATCCTACTCGTTGAAGATGATAGAAATTTTGGAGATGTTCTCTGTTCTTATCTCGAGATGAATGATTATGATGTTACCATTGCAACTGATGGTGAGATGGGTTTTGATACCTTCAAGAAAGAGCTCTTCGACCTTTGTATCTTCGATGTAATGATGCCAAAAAAAGATGGATTTGCATTGGCAAAAGATGTAAGAGAAATCAACCAGACGGTTCCTATCATTTTTCTCACTGCAAAAACAATGAAAGAGGATGTAATCAAGGGTTTCAAATTGGGCGCCGATGATTATATATCAAAACCATTTACTTCAGAAGAATTGCTGTATAGAATTCAGGCGGTGCTCAAACGCAGTTTAAAACCCGAAATACAAAAACAGGAGTCAAAAGATTTTTACTTAGGTAAATATCATTTCAATTATCCTTTGCGTATTCTAAGTGTAAAAACCGATAAAGGTGCTGATCATCAGGAGAAACTCTCGCCAAAAGAAGCAGAGCTTCTGAAAATGTTTTGTCAATATAGCAACGATATTTTACCTAGAAGTCTGGCGCTGAAAGAAATTTGGGGAGATGACAATTACTTTACGGCAAGAAGTATGGATGTATTTGTGACCAAATTGCGCAAATACCTGAAATATGATGATAATATAGAAATTGTAAACATACATGGCAATGGCTTTCAATTAAGAATTAAGGAAGGCGAAGATGCCTAAACCAAATTCTGCCTTTAAAACTAAAAAGAGCTGCTCGAATTAATTTTCGGGCAGCTGTTTTTTTTAAGTTTCTATTGTGTAAATTCAATTATTCTTAAAGGGCGCAATGAGTTGAAATTTAGGAATTTCTACATCAAAAAACTCCTCAGTATCTGGTTTTTGCATCTTAAAGTATCCTTTCATAGTGCCCATATCTGTAACCAAGGGACAACCTGAAACGTATTGATAACTCTGCCCGGCTTTCAAAATCGGTTGGTCGCCAACAACACCCTCTCCTTCCACTTCTCTTTCTACCGCGTTCGAGTCCCATATATGCCAATAGCGGCGAAGCAATTGAACGGTATGGTTGCTTAAATTTTCGATAGTAATACGATAGGCAAATACATACTCATTCTTAACCGGCTTTGAGTAGCTTGGCTGATAGATAGATTCGACGGATACTTTTATGTCATTGGTGATTGAAGTTTCCATATCTGTTTTTTTTCAGTCCCTCAACTCCTTCGCTGAGGAAAGTACTAACAATCATTTCTGCATCATTCAACGCAGTTTCCAGATCATTGTTTATGAGTGTAACATCAAATTTATTTTCGTAACCAAGTTCAATCCGTGCTCTTGCAATGCGCTTTCTCAAGCTTTCTTCATCCTCTGTTTTTCTGGATTTTAATCTTTCAAAAAGTACCTCGGGACTGGGAGGAGAAACAAAAACTGTGAGCGCCTCCTCTCCGTAAAATTTCTTGATATTAACGGCGCCTTTAACATCAATATCGAAAATAACATTTTTCCCAAGACTTTTGAGTCTTTCTATTTCGGCCTTTAAAGTCCCATAAAATTGATTTTCATACACTTCTTCATATTCTACAAAATCACCGGCCGAAACTTTTCGTTTGAACTCTTCAACTGATAGAAAATAGTAATCAAGCCCATTTACCTCACCATATCGTTGCGAACGGGTGCAGGCCGATATTGAAAAAGCAAGATCTTCTCTTACTTTTAACAAATGTTTTACGATAGTGGTTTTCCCGGCTCCCGATGGCGCTGTAAATATAATCAATTTAGGACTGCCCATTTTTTTGGTTAATGTACTGTTTGGATACCAAAAAATAAAGATATTATTATTTGATAATCGGCTGTGCGATATAAACTGTTGAAGATTAAAGAATGTTGGCAAGTTGTTCTTTTATTTTATCGGCTTCGTCCTTCATCATTACAACAATGCGCTGAATTTCTGCAAAATTCGCTTTTGAGCCCAGCGTATTAACTTCTCGGCCAATTTCCTGAATAATGAAATTCAATTTTTTCCCTTTATCGAGACTATCCTTTTTGTCGGCACAAACCTGTTGAAAAAAGTTACAATGTTGTAAAAGTCTTGTTTTTTCTTCAGTAATGTCCAATTTATCGAGATAATATAAAATTTCTTGTTCGAAACGATTTTCATCAATTTTACCCGCGGGAACAAATTGTTCAAAATTGCCAGCAATGCGTTGTCTAACCTTTTCGATGCGATCTTTTTCAAATGGTTCAACCTGTGTGAGCAAGGAAAGAATTGTATCAATTCTCATTGTCATATCATTCATCAGCACAATACCCTCCTGCTCACGAAAAGCATTTGTTTTTTTAACTGCTTCCAGAATAAGTTTTTCTAGTTCTGACCATTCTTCATCACTTACATCAGCGTCATTTTGTACTACCACACCCGGCAAACGTGTAATGGTGTATAGCAAGTCGCTTTTTTCTAAACCCAGATTTCCCGAAATTTCATTGAGTTGATTGAAATATGCCTCGAAGGAACTGCTGTCTATTCTGAAATCTGCATTTGCAGTTCCACTTAAGTGCAGACTAAAATCGACTTTACCTCTTATCAGTTCATTGCCTAGTAAACGTCGCAATTCAATTTCTTTAGACTGATAAACCATTGGCAATCTCACACGAAGGTCGAAAGTTTTGCTGTTTATACTTTTAATCTCTACAGTAACAGTATGATTGTCAAAAGATTTTTGAATTCGGCCATAGCCAGTCATCGAATGCAGCATGTTTGTAATAAAGTTTAAATTATTAAATCTGAAAGAAGTCTTAACAGTTTAGATTGGTAAAAATAAGCCCTTAGTCTCAATAAATATTAACTATAGCCCTAAAACTTTTGGATTATACAAAATTACGCTACTTTTATAACCTGAATTGAGCGAATCGATTCCTTTCATATCTTACCCGTTTAAACCATTCTTATGAGAAAATATTTGAAATTGATCTTAGTTACAACTACAATCTTTTTGTCGTTCAATAGCTTGTATGCACAGAATGCTAAAAAGCTCAATATGAAAAAGCCTGAAATCGTTGCACTGACTTTTATGCAACGTTTCGTTCAGTTTGAATTTGAATCTGCCAAGGATCTTACCACTGAGGATAGCAAGCAGTTATTTGCTTTTATTGAAATGGCACTGAGCAGCATGGGTGAAGATGAAATGAAAACAGCCAAGGAAGAGGCCAAAGTAAAAGTAAAAAATCTAAATAAAGCCACTTGTAAAATAAATAAGGATGAAGCAACCTGCACTTTCTGCT
>CANETR010000079.1 GCA_947441325.1 Saprospiraceae bacterium | reverse complement strand
TCCGCTTGTTTCTGATTTTCGGCATCTTTGGCATCGGTAGCTGCCTTTTTTTCGGCTGCAACTTTATCCTGAGCAGTTTTTACTACGCCGGCCAATCTTTTTTCGGCGTCAGTTAAGTTGCGTAGAACAGAATCTACGATTACAGCAGCATCTGACTTATTGTAAATCATGGCTGTTTCCAATTTAATTTTTGCTTCTCTTATGGCATCTTCTCCCTGACGGCTTGCCATCCAAGCAGCATCGCTATCATTTTTATCTTTTGCGCTTTGAGCTGCCTTAGTAATCATATCGCGAATTGCATTAATTTTGCTGTCCAAATTTGATAGGTCTCTTATCCATGGCTCAGAAGCAATTTTATTGGCGGCGCTCATACCTTCGATCTTTGATGTTTCCTCGCCTAGCTTTTTTGCCGCCTCCATTTGGTCAGTTGCATCTTTTTTGATGGATTCGCAAGCTGCTTTGAAATTGGGGTATTTGATTGCTACTTCATTTAACTTTTGAATATTGGCATCGAAATTTTTTAGCTCACCATCGACTGTTTTTTGGCAAGATGCTGCCAGAAAAAGGATTGCAATAAGCGTGAAAAGATTGGCTTTTTTCATTTTTTTTGAATTTTTTAAAATTAGGGATATTAAAAAAACTGTTAAAAACAGTTAGAAGTCACAAAGTTAGAAAAACCAAAAACACAAAACAACAAATTATATATAATTTCGAAACAGTGCCGAGAAGTTTTTTGGAAACAAATCAACTGCCGGGGTAACCCTTTTTTTTGTACATTACTTCGACAAGCGCCCTTTGAAGTTCGGGTGCCTTATTAAAAGCAATTTCGACTCTTACAGGCAGCACATAGAGCGGAATAGAAGCATCAATAAGACCTTTGAGTCGTGTAGCATCTTTTTCTGTCGTCATCAAAATACAATTTTCAGACTTTGCGGATATTTCAGACCATTTTTGCATGATATTTTCCAGGTCCTTTTTGCTGAAACGGTGATGATCCCGATATCTTATCTTATACAAATGTGCTCCATGTCTGATTAGTTCCTCTTCCATCACTTCGGGATTTGCGATTCCGCTGATGAGCAAAATTTTACGACTGTCGAGCTGCTCTAGGGTTAAAGTTTGATTAGTATGTTCGAAAAGGTAGGGGTCGGAATAAGTAAAATAGGAAAAAAATACCTTTTGAGTAGCTAAGGCATTGAGGCTGGCTAAAAATTCCTCTTTTTGTTTTTCGCTGATTTCTTTTGGACATTTGCTCACTATGATGATGTCTGCTCTTCTGTAGCCATTTCTGAATTCCCGTAAATTACCGGCAGGCAATGGGAAATCTGCAAAAAATGGCTCCTGCCAGGTCGTAAGCAGGATATTGGAATCGGCCTTTATTGGCCAATGCTGCATAGCGTCGTCCAATATCAGTAACTGAGTCTCGGGTTTTAACTTTATAATTTTTTCAATTCCTTCCAACCTTTTTTCGCAGACAAAAACGGGAACCTCAGGAAATTTCTTAGCAATCTGCAAGGGTTCATCACCCGAATTTTCGGCAACATCATTTGGAGAAACAGCTCTGAAACCCCTGCTTTTTCGGCCATATCCCCGGCTCAAAACAGCGATTTTGTGAAATTTCCAAAGATAGTTGATTACATATTCGGCATGTGGCGTTTTTCCCGTGCCTCCCAGTGATAAATTACCGATTACTATGACCGCTTTTTCCGAACGTTTGGAATTTAAATACCCTGATTTGTACAGATACTTAATGATTTCTACAACTGTAGCGTACAGAATCCCAAGGGGTAGAAGCAGCAGTCGCAAATGTTTCATTAATATGCTAATTTATCATCCAAGTTAAAAATTGAGGAAAATGATACTCCTTTATGAGCCATGCATAAAACCCAATTAAAAATCCTCCGTTATCTTAGTGGTAATATGCACTACCGCATCGCCCTCATATACAATGGGTGCATGATTGGTACAAATAATATATCCGTCATTGGGGGCAATAAGCTCTATTTCGAAAGTACCAAAAGGATCACTGATTGTTCCAAGTACGTCTCCTTTTACAACTTTTTCACCCAGCCTTTTCTTGTTTCTGTACATTCCCGATTCCTTTGCCCTAACCCAGGAAGATTTTTCAACAAAGACTTGTTTTTCTAAAGGATAAGTTTTTGCACTGAGTTCTTTGCTAAAATCCCTGATATTCAGATGATGCATGACTCGCATTGCACCCTGAATACCAATTTGGGTAACAATTCTATCTAGATTTAAAGATTTTCCGCCTTCGAAAAGTAAAACCTTTTTCCCCCTTTCTGTAAGTGCGTCTCGGAAAGATTTATCTCTGTTCTCGGCATCTATAATAAATTTTGTACCAAAAACCTTGGCCAACTCAAGGGTTTCCTGATTTTTGATATCGAGCCTGACCTGGGTATAATTGAAACGCATGGCACCTCCTGTATGAAAATCGATACAATAGTCGATATGAGGTGCTATCTCTTCCATGATGCTGTAGGCAAAACGACTGGCAAGAGAACCATTTTTGGTGCCGGGAAACATACGGTTTAAGTCCCTTCCATCGGGAAAATCACGCGTTTGGCTTATAAATCCAAAAACATTTACAACGGGCATGCAAATAACAGTACCTCTTTGCGGAATATGGAATCCATTTCTGATAATCTGACGTACAATTTCAACGCCATTTGTCTCATCGCCATGAATTCCGGCTGAGAGGAGCATACAAGGGCCGTCCTCGAGACCTCTAGAAATAATTACCGGAATCTTCAAATCGGTCCCGTTATGTAATTTGGCAATATTCAGTTCCTCGGTTCTGGTCTCACCCGGTTTAACGTTTAGGTTTATAATGCTCATTTATTATTAAGATTTACACCTGTACATTTCGCTCTATGTATCGAATAATGGCTTTTGCAATATCTTTTCCAGTTGCACCTTCAATTCCCTCTAATCCGGGAGAAGAATTTACTTCCATAATAAGTGGACCATTATCAGACTGCAGCATATCTACCCCGGCGATACCTAAACCAAGAGCCTTAGTAGCCATCAATGCGGCATTTTCTTCTTCGTCGCTCAGCTCAATGAGTTTTGCAGAACCGCCCTGGTGCAGATTGGAGCGGAATTCACCTTCCTTACCCTGTCTTTTCATGGCACCTACAATAACCCCATCAACCACAAAGGCACGAATATCAGAACCGCCTGCTTCTTTGATAAATTGTTGCACGATAACTCTGGCCTGCAAACCGTTGAATGCTTCCAAAACTGATTTTGCCGCACTATGTGTATCTGCAAGTACTACTCCAATTCCCTGGGTTCCTTCCAATAGTTTTAGTACACAGGGAGCTCCACCTACTTTTTCAATTACCCTGGTAACATCTTTTGAATAATTTGTAAAAGCCGTTACGGGAAGCCCAAGACCGGCTCCCGACAAGATTTGAAGACTACGCAGCTTATCGCGGGAACGTACCAGCGACTGAGAACTAGTAGCTGCAAAAACTTTCATCATTTCAAACTGGCGAATTACAGCAGCTCCATAAAATGTTACTGATGCGCCGATACGGGGAATGATAGCATCTATTCCCTGCAGCTCCTGGCCTTTGTAATAGACCTGAGGATGGTTTCCCTGTATGAGCAAATCGCATTTGGTGTGGTTCACTATAAGCATTTCGTGACCACGTTTTTCGCCGGCTTCCTTAATTCTCTGTGTTGAGTACAGTTTCGGATTGGCCGAGAGAATTGCCATTCTCAGTTTCTTCTTTTTCATCTGTCTTTAGTATTTTTTTCTTGAGTCTGTTAAGCTTGGATACATCAACTATATATTTTCCCTGTTGTAGAAATTTTCGTCCTAATAGTACTGGAAATTTCATTTCAGCGCGGTCACTCAGTGTCAATTCAATGTCATATGTTTTTTTGCCAAAAATCATTGGCATAATTATCTGGTAACGGGTTTCGCATATTCCATTTGAACTTTTTATAACCGTCATTTCGTAATGATCAAAAATCAATTCTTTATGATTGTATAATGGATGCGTCTCATCTAAGAATTTACAGTGCAACTTTCCGCTAATCTCTTTAATATCAGCGCAATGAATACTTGATGTAAAAGCACCAGTATCAATTTTTACTTCTATCTCTTCAAGTCCCAAACTTGGAAAATCTGCAATTTCGCGCCTTCCAATTATTTTTTTCTTTTTTGCCATTGGCTGCATTGATTTTGGTAAATGCTGTTTTTCTGATTTTGAATCAAATATATTAAGAAAACTGAAAATCAGCTAAATTTTTACAAATCAAAAATTATAATATTGTAGCTTAGGGTCTTAGACATTATGAAAAAGTTCTGTAAGTCCTTTTTCAGATGCATCGCAGATTCCTCTTTCAGTGATCAGACCGCTTATCAATCTGGCAGGAGTAACATCAAAACCGTAATTGGCAGCAGGGGTTGTAGGCGGGCATATCAGTACAGTATCTATTTTACCGCTGCTGTTCAGACCCTGAAAATATTTTACCTCATCCTGATTTCTTTCTTCGATAGGAATTTCTTTGAGGCCGTCGTTAATGGTCCAGTCGATACTGGTCGATGGCAGCGCTACATAGAATGGAATATGGTTGTCTTTGGCAGCCAAAGCTTTGAGGTAGGTGCCAATTTTGTTGGCCACGTCGCCCTGTCGGGTCGTTCTATCCGTACCCACCAATACTAAATCGACCATGCCATGTTGCATCAGGTGGCCTCCTGTATTATCAACAATAAGGGTGTGAGGCACGTTGTGCTGTCCCAATTCCCATGCTGTTAGGTTCGATCCCTGATTTCTTGGTCTTGTTTCATCGACCCATACATGCACTTTGATACCTTTTTCAATAGCCTGATAAATAGGCGAAGTGATGGTTCCCCAGCGGATACAGCCCATCATGCCGGCATTGCAATGTGTGAGGATATTGACAGCTTCTCCGCCTTTTCTTTTGCTAATTTCTTCAATAAGTGGCAGACCGTTCACTCCAATCATTCTGCAGATTTCAATATCTTCAGCAACGATTGCATCGGCAGTTTGCAGGGCAATTGCTGTTTTTTCGGCCTTAGTTTTCACTGTGCTGATGGCAGACATCATACGGTCGATGCAGACGAAAAGATTAACTGCTGTAGGGCGAGAACTGCGCAAATAATCGGCCGCCTTTTCAATTTCATGATCGAGCAGCGCTTCAGAGGCATCGCGGCATGCCATCCACAATCCGTAAGAAGCAGTTGCACCAATGAGTGGGGCGCCGCGCACAATCATCTGAACAATAGCCTGATATATGTCTTCTACATTGTGAAGTGTTTCAACCTTGAGCTCATGTGGCAAAAGGGTTTGATTTATAATTTGCACTTCCTCTGCTTCATTGAGCCATATTGTGCGTAGTGGATTGGGAATCATATGTTTTAATTTGAAAATTTGAGGATTTGAAAATTTGAAAATAAACTACAGATTTGTATCAAGTATCAAGTATCAGGAAACGAAGTTCCGCGAAGCGCATCAAGACTTTAGACAAAGAATAATTAACTTCAAAACGAGTAACTTCTTAGACTTTAGACTACCAGACCCTAGACAATGAACGAGTAACTTCTAAACAAAAAACAATCAACTTCTTATTTAGACTTCAGATTATCAGACATCAGATTATCAGCTCATTAACAATTAACTTTTTAACAAAGAACCATCAACTTCAAAACCAACAACGAACAACTTCATAACCAACAACGATCAACTTCAAAACGCAAGGCTCGTCATCCATCTCGTTCTCCAAACGAGACCAACTACTAACATACCAATTACTAGTTACCAATAAGCCAACTGTCAAGTAAGCAACTTTCATTAACTCATTAACATCCTGTCCACCTCCTCAAAATCAGCTGCAGTGCGATGTGTTGATAGCGGGTCGTTACCCGGACGCAGCAGTTTTATAGTTTTCATTCCAGCCTCTCTTGCAGCGTCGAGCTCCTGTTCAATGTCGGATAGAAAAACAATCTGTTCAGCAGGAAGACCAAGTGCTAACTGTATATTTTTGTAAGATTGCACTTCTCTTTTATGACCAACTACTGTATCGAAATAGTCGGAAAAAATAGGTTTAAGGTCTCCAGCTTCAGAATAGCCAAAAAGCAGCTTTTGGGCAGGGACAGAGCCTGAGGAATAAATGCCGATTTTCAGTCCATTTTCTTTCCAGGTTTTTAATATATTGGGAACCTCGGGATAAATATGGCCTTTTAAACTTCCGTTTTTGTAGCCTTTCTCCCAAACCATTCCCTGTAATGCTTTTAGCGCAGGATGTTTCCTGTCGGTTTTGCACCAATGCACTAAAAAGCTTATGGCATCTTCATCGCTAATTTGGCGATTTTCTTCTTCAACAACTGTTTTTTTAACTGCTTCAATTTGTGAATGTACAGCAGGCTCATTAAGCGCCGCCCGAACTTCTTCGATATGCTCCAGGAAGTATGGAAACAGCACATCTGCCACAAAAGAAATTGAAGTCGTTGTGCCTTCTATATCGGTTAATATGTATTGAGTATTTTTCATTGAGTATTGAACATTGAGCATTTCTAGGAAAATCGGAAGGTAGAAGTTAGAATTTAGAATTTTAGACTTGGAGACTTTTAAATTAAGAAATTGGAAGGTGTAAATTAGAATCTTTCCTCTTTCCTCTTTCCTCTTTCATAAGTCCATTAACTTCACTTTAACTTATTACTAAAAGCTATTTAGAATTATGTTTAGTACTTTTGATTGTTGCTTTATTAAAAAACAAATTGCTATGAGAAAAATAAACTATCATATATCGGGCTTTTTATGCCTAGCTTTTGCTGCCTTTGCTACTGCATCTTTTGCGCAGCAGCCAGAAGCTCCTAAACAGGACTTAAAGGTAACAATTATTAAAAAAACAATTGATGGAAATGGTATAGAAACTATTGAAAAAATTGAACAGAACCCCGAATTAAGCCCCTTACTGATCGAATCCGATCAACCAATTATTGAGAACAAAGCTGCAATGGGTGTTATTATTACTGAAACGGAACAAGGTGTAAGAATAAGTTCCGTACAGGGTGCAGCAAAAGAAGCAGGGTTGAAGGAAGGAGATATTATTTTAAGCTTTGCAGGGACTAACATTAAAAGCGTAGAACAGTTGCAAAAAGCTGTTACACTTCATAAAATTGGCGATAAAGTAAAAGTTGAATACCTAAGAGAGGGTAAAAACCTTCTTGCTGAACTGACTTTGAAAGCAGCCCAAAGAGAAATAATACTGATTGAAAAAAGAATGGACAATAGCCCAAGACTTCATAAAGAACAGAAACTTGAGCCCTGTCAAAAATTGGAAAGGCTTCGTGCCGAACCATTTATCGGAGTTTACATCAATACAGAAAGCGGCAGCGCAAAAATTACAGATATCATCGAAAATACAGCTGCTGCCAAATCTAAATTGAAAAATGGAGATGTCATCAGTAAAATAAATGAAGAGCAGATTGGCAATTATGACGAGCTTGTATCTGTACTGAAAAATTATAAACCCGGACAGTCGGTAAAAATTAACTATGAACGAGATGGCAAAACTGAGAAAACCCGAGTCAGACTTGG
>CANETR010000078.1 GCA_947441325.1 Saprospiraceae bacterium | reverse complement strand
GCTGAGGTGAGTGCCGAATACCTTGAAAAATTGCAGGGAATCTTGAAAAATGTGAATCCCCTTGCTGGCATTTCCATAGGCGATTTTTCGAAAAGCGACATCGATTTATTAGATATCAATGCCTATAAGGCCGAAGCTGTTGAAACAAAGCTACGCGCACAGCACAAGGCAGGCGGGCATCATCACGAACATCATCACCACCATCATCAGCACGATGACATCGTTTCGCATAGTTTTATCTTCGATAGCGCCTTCGATATGCTCAAACTAAGGCATTGGATGCAGGTGCTGCTCATGCTGCAGGGCGAAGGTATTTACCGCGTGAAAGCAGTACTCGATGTGCAGTATCAAGACATAAAAGTCATTCTGCAATCCGTACGTAAGGCTTATTCCTTCAGCCTGGGCGAGGATTGGCCCGAAGGAAAGCCACGTCAGAGCCGCATCGTTTTCATTGGCAAAAAACTGAACAAAGAAATTCTGGAGAAAAACCTAAGGCAGCTTATGGCTAAATAGACTGCGCTTGGTTTTTGTCAGGAAACAAATAGGTAAATAGCACTATTATCACAAATCCAATCTTCTTTCTTACTTTTTTCATCTCGTCAGTTTCTGACGAGACAAAAAATCAAGTCGACAATCCGTACGTTTTTTTACGTAGTAAAATACCAGTATTTTGACCATCAAAATCCGTGTAAATCGGTATTGTCCATTAAATCTGTGTTTGAAAATTTCCTCAAAACGAAAGTGCTTTCTATATACTGGATCATTTTTAATTATTATTTAAAACACAGATTATACGGTAGAAATACTGATACACACAGATCTTCGATACCGATTATTTCCTCTCGGAAGACGGATTTCCAGTTTGACATTCTGTTTGTTTTTTACAAAGTAAAATACCAGTATTTTGTGCAACAAAATCTAGCTCCGATAGGCTCCTCGAAAGCTTTCGGGAGGGGTCAGTATTGCCCTTTAAATCCGTATTTTGGAAACTTCTCCAAATTGATAGATTTTTCTCTGAGACAGCTTATGGCTAAATAGTTTCCGCCTTTTTGTCGGGGAACAAATAAGAAAAGGCTACAATTACCACAAAGCTTAAAAAAGTAGCCGGAAAAATAGAAGGCCATTCAGCCTCCGGCCAAATATAATCATAAGCCAGCCAAAGGACAAATCCCGAAATCATGGATGCTAGCGCTGCAATAGCTGATGTCTTTTTCCAGTAAAGTCCAAAACTGAGCGGAATAAAGAGTGCCACCAAGGTCAGGGAGGAAGAGTCTGCCGCCAGATTATAGATAGAATCGCCACCCAAGGCCTGCCACAAAGCCAATCCCGAAAAAAAGAGCACCGAAAAACGCAACATGAGCAGCAAAGCCTTGTCTTTCATTTTCGGAAAAAAGGGCTTTATGAGGTTCTCGGTAAAAACCGATGCCGGCGCAAGAATTGCACCGCTGGTAGTGGACATAATTGCAGAAACCAAGGCGCCAAAAAACAAAATTTGCAGCCATACCGGACTTTTGGCCAATACCAAAGAGGGCAGGAGCATCTGCTTATCTTCATCGCTGCCGCTCAACAGATCAGGCAAGATTTCTTTGCCAAAAAGTCCCAATAAAAGGGGCAACATCGCTACGCTTATGTATAAAAAGGAAGAGAGGAAAACCGCACGGACAGCCGTTTTTTCATTTTTGGCAGACATGGTCCGCTGAAAAACATCCTGCGAAGCTATTGAGCCCAATCCCACCAAAAGCCAGGCCTCGCCATAAGCGGCAAGAGAACTGCCTTTTTGAGGCAAGAGACTGAAAAAGCCCTCGGGTTTATCCGCTAAAACCTTCGTAAATCCGCCCATCTCAATGCCCAAAATGACGGTCAATAGCAGCAGCCCAACGATGATGACAATACTTTGCAGAAAATCGGTAAGGGATACAGCCCACATGCCACCTACGCTGGTGTAAAGTGTAACCAGCATGGAACCGATAAAAATACTGCTGCCGATGCCAATATTTATTCCAGCTCCAATAGCCAACACACTGAGAATTGTACCCAAGGCAACCATTTGTGCGGCAATCCAGCTGATATATGAAAATGACATCAGTGCTGCCGAAAGCAGCTCTGCCTGGCGGTTAAACCTTATTCTGAAATAATCGGAAAGGGTCATAATATTTAATCGATAGAGCGGAGCGGCATAAAATAGCCCGATGAGCAGCAGACAGAGTGAAGCACCAAAAGGATCTTTCAAAACAGCAGGGAAGCCGCCTTCCGCAAATTCGGCAGAAGAACTCATGATAGTTTCAGAGCCGAACCAGGTCGCAAAAATGCTGGTACTTGCCATTGACAGATTCAGGTTTCGGCCGGCTAGCACAAAATCTTCTGAGCTGTGTACGCGCTTAGATGCCCAAAATCCGATGATTAGGTTTAATAGGAGATAGGCAGCAGTGGCAACTAGCAATATCATGAAAATTGTGATAGGGAATTTGGGTATATTTCAAATCATTTCTTTCGCTGCAAAAATAGTTTATATTTGTGCAATTGATGGCATTGAACAGCGATAAAAAATGTGGGATAATTTCGATCCGATACAATTATTTGGTGGTTTGGGTATGTTTCTTTTTGGGATTTATCTCATGGAAGAGGCGGTTAGGAAATTATCCGGAGGCTCACTCAGAAAATTTATCAGAAAATATACCAATGGTACCTTCAGGTCCATTTTTGTTGGATTTTTATCCACTGTCGCCCTGCAGAGCAGTTCGGCACTTTCGCTCATTGTGCTGGCTTTTGTAGGGGCCGGAGTCATAAAAATGCAGCAGGCAATCGGTTTGATTTTGGGTGCAAATATTGGCTCTACCACTACAGGTTGGATTGTTGCAGGTTTAGGATTCAATTTCAATATTGAAATTTTTGCCTTGCCATTGATTGCAGTTGGCGGACTCTTTTCGGTGCTTTTATCTGAGAAAGAGCATTTGTCAAAATATTTTAATATTATTTGCGCATTGGGCCTGCTGTTTTACGGACTGGGACTAATGAAATCCAGTGTTGAGGAGCTCGGCAATGCGATTGATCTTGCAGAAATGCCAAATTATGGCATCCTCTTTTATTTTGCAATTGGTGTTCTTGCAACAGCGATTATGCAGGCGAGTTCTGCAACAGTGGCGCTTACACTCACGGCTTTAAATGCCGGATTACTCAGTTTTAATGATGCTGCTGCTATGGTTGTGGGTGCCGATTTGGGTACCACAGTCACGATTGTTATAGGCTCGCTGGGAGGAGGTGTGCTTAAAAAAAGAGTGGCTTGGGCGCAGGTTGGATTTAATCTGATAACAGCCTTTGCTGCACTCTTATTCTTACCCATACTCATTGCTTTTGTTACTATATTTTTTAAAATCGATAAACATCCGGTTGAAGCTCTGGTGCTTTTTCATAGCAGTTTCAATATTTTGGGGGTTTTGCTGTTTATACCTTTCATTGATAGGTTTTCAAATTTTTTGGAAAAGTTGCTTAAAGACAGAAAAACGAATAGTGCAAAATTTATCAATGAAGAATCGGCTAAAATGACCTATTCTGCGCTCATTGCCATGAAAAAAGAAACTGCACATTTATACAATGACATACTTTTTCATAACCTCAAGGTCATGGAAATTGATGCTAAATCAATTTTTATAAACAATGAATTTGCAAAAGAGGATAAGCATCTGAGCCTGCCAAAAGAATATGAAAATATTAAGCAGCTGCAATCGGAAATTCTGACTTTTGGCGCAGGAATTCAAATGAAGGAATTGTCAAAAACGGAGCTTAGCCAGCTCGACCGCCTGCTTCACGGACTAAGACTGATGGTACATTCTGCCAAGTCTATAAAAGATATCAGGCACAATCTGCTCGATTTTGAATCGGAAGAAAATAGTTTTGTGAACGAGCAATATCACCGATTTAAGGAAAGGATTTCTGAATTGTATATGGAAATTGCAAAAATTTTGAATAGTTTTGAATCTGAAAAGATTGATTCGTTTAAAATTTTACAACTCCTTGAAAAGGTTAAAAATGATGACAAAATATTTTTGGATCAGACCCTTTCAGCGATTAACAAACAGGAAATAAAGGATCTTTCCGTATCGAATATCATTGTCGCAAACCGTGCCTTTGTGCAGTCGAACCGACAGGCAATCCTGGCACTGAAAGAACTGGTACTAAACAATACCGAAAATGATAAACTATCTAACGAAAAACAGGAATTTATAGAAATCGAAGACCGCTAAATATGATTAAACCTGATAAGCCAACGCTAGTACTCAATGAGGAGCAATGTCGTAAAAACATTCACAAGATGGCCGAAAAAGCCAGAAAATACCAACTGAATTTCAGGCCTCATCTTAAAACTGCCCAATCTTTAGCAGTTGCCGAATGGTTTAGGGAAGAAGGCGTTGATAAAATAACGGTCGCTTCTTTACAAATGGCAGAATATTTTGCCGATGGCGGCTGGAAGGATATTACAGTGGCCTTTCCTGTAAATGTTAACGAAATTGAGCGCATCAACAGACTGATTCAAAAAACGGAGCAGCTGCAATTGTTGGCAGATGAAGGCAGTGAAATTGAAAGGCTTTCAGATGAATTAAAGGGAAATGTAAATCTTTATGTCAAAATCGATTGCGGTACAGCAAGAACCGGTTTTGACCCCGATGACAAAGTCGCTATTTCTGAAATGCTGAGCGTTATACAAAAAAGTTCAAGCCTAAATTTTAAAGGCTTTTTGGCACATGCAGGGCACAGCTACAGCTGCCGTTCTGCCGCTGATGTTTTGGAAGTACATGAGCGTACAAAAAAAATGATGCTGGATTTAAAGACATACTATATTGCTGAATATCCGGATTTAAAAATCTCCCTCGGCGATACGCCTACCTGTTCCCTGGCCGAAGATTGGAGCGGCGTGGATGAAATCAGGCCGGGTAATTTTACCTTTTACGACCTCATGCAATACAACATCGGTTCTTGCCGGCTGGATGAAATTGCAGTGAGTATGCTTTGTCCAGTTGTGTCGAAGCATAAACGCAGAAATGAATTGGTAATTTATGGCGGAGCGGTTCATTTTTCAAAAGATTCTATTCAGTTGAACAGAGTTCAGTGTTTTGGTTTAGTGAGAAAATATGAAGATAAAAATCTGCCACAAAGTGCTAATTTTGTAAAAGCCCTTTCTCAGGAACATGGCATCATTAGCTGTACTGACAATTTTTTTGACGCAGTTTCGGTCGGAGATTTTGTAGAAGTTTTTCCCATTCATTCTTGTCTTTCGGCCGATGCAATGGGAGCCTACACTGATTTTAATGGCAGGAAATACGATCATTTTGGCAGTCAGTTGAGATAATCAGATTTTTAATTGATTTTGGCACGATATTTTAAATAATTCAGCATATAACCTTATAAACTTTACCACTATGGCTCAGCGTTCACTTTTATTCAGCATGATTTGTATGCTTTTTCTGTCTTTCAATATCAGCAGTCTTTATGCTCAGGAAGAAGATGAGGATGGCGAAGAAGATGATACCGAACAGGCAATCGAATATGATGTCAAACAATTTGAGGCCATCAAAAAAGGAAAAAAATATTGGGATTCCTACAGGGCTGCAGCACCAAATGCCAAAATTAATCTGAAAGGAGCCGAACTGGCTGGTTTGGATTTTTCGGGTTATGACATGAAGGGGGCTGATTTAAGCGGAGCTGACCTTAGAGGAGTTAAAATGCTGAAGACAAACCTGGAGTCTGCCGATTTGAGTGGGGCAGATTTGGGAGAACAGGACCAGATCATCTCTGATTTAAGTGGGGCTATTTTTAATAAAGCCAATCTTGCCAATACTGACCTGACCGGAGCCCGCTGTATTAAAACTCAATTCATCGATGCCGATTTGACAGGTGCCGAACTAATTGGTGCCAATATGCGCAAAGCCAATATGACCAATGCAAAACTGGATGGCTGTGATGTAGAAAATTGTACTTTTGAACGCACAATACTGATTGGAGCAAGCATGGAAGAACTCACCAATGCGGAGGGTGCCAACATGAAGGAATGTATCTATAAAAAAGAGGACATGCACCTGTACACATTACCCGATGTAAAGTATCCTGAAGATAAATAAATCTTTATAAAAAATAGAAAACGCCACCCCAAAGGGTGGCGTTTTTTTTGTTTTTTTCCTATCTTGCAATAAAATTTCCATGCGATTTTGGTTTTTGATTTCAGCCATATTTTTTTTGTCATGTAATGCAGGTTCAGACTGTCGTGTAGGTGAAATAGAAATAGCACAATCTGTATTAGAACAGGCAAGAAAAAATGCATTTCCTTATTGTCTGACCTTTCATAAGGCGGCAAATAAAGATACAACAGCTTTGCTTCAACTCATCAGATTTGCTTATAAAACCGATGACAACTCAGCTATTGATCATGGCATTGCATTTACTGAACTTTCAATTAAATTGGGCGATGATTTTATGAGTAAGTTTCTGAAAATGCAAAAAACAGAACACCTGCTTTTGGCAGCAAAAATGTTTCAAGCCTGTATGGAATACAGAGAACCTTCGCTCGATATAGAACCTTATTTGCCTGCAACATTAAATTTATTGAGTAATTCCCTTTCAAAATAATTAAGATGCCTAAGAAAAAAATTGTAATCCTTAGCGGCGCAGGTATAAGCGCCGAAAGTGGAATAAAAACTTTCAGAGATGCCGAGGGCTTGTGGGAAGGCCATGATATTATGGAAGTAGCCTCTCCTCAGGGATGGAAAAAAAATCAGCACCTCGTTTTGGATTTTTATAATCAACGCAGAGCGCAGCTTCATGAAGTAGCACCCAATGCCGGACATTTGGCTTTGGCAAAACTAGAGGATTTTTTTGAAGTAAGTGTTGTTACCCAAAATGTTGACAATCTTCATGAAAGAGCAGGTTCTAAAGAAGTATTGCACCTGCATGGCGAACTTTTAAAGGTGCGCAGCACAGCTGACGAGAACTTGATTTATGAATGGACTGGAGCATTAAATTTGGGTGATTATTGCGAAAAAGGTTCTCAGCTCAGACCGCATATTGTCTGGTTTGGAGAAGCAGTTCCCTTGATTGAAAAAGCGATTGAGCTTACCGAACAGGCCGATATTTTTATGATTGTTGGCACTTCTATGCAGGTATATCCCGCAGCAGGACTTATACGCTATGCGCCCGATGGAATACCCATTTATTTTGTCGATCCTAAGCCAGCCTTAAAAATGGGGGATCCAAATCTAAATATCATAGTAGAAACCGCAGCGATTGGTCTGCCACCCTTGGTAGAAGAAATTATCAGCAAACACGGCTAGAAAGGTTAGCATCTCGATATAAACTATAAATAATTTTAAGCTTGGCAAATCATCATCAGAGCGACAATGAGACGCTCACTAGTATAAAAATTACTCCATTAATGGAGCAATACAATGAGTTCAAGGCACAATATGCCGATGCCATTTTGTTGTTTAGGGTAGGCGATTTTTATGAAACCTTCGGTTCAGACGCTGTTTTAGCTTCCAATATTTTGGGGATAACCCTTACTGCACGTAACAATGGATCTTCAAAAATTGAATTGGCTGGTTTTCCGCATCATTCGCTCGACAGCTATTTGCCAAAACTAGT
>CANETR010000077.1 GCA_947441325.1 Saprospiraceae bacterium | reverse complement strand
GTGGGGTTTATCCCTGCAATCTGTTGCCAAATTACATCGTGCGCTCTTACCACACGTTTTCACCCTTACCTCGCAGATTGCTCCTAGAGGCGGTTATTTTCTGTGACACTTTCCTTAACAGTTGCTTTAATCAACTATTTCCAGCCGTTAGCTGGCGCGGTGCCCTGCGTTGTTCGGACTTTCCTCCCTGTCCATCAGGACAAGGCGATGAAGCAGCCTGCAGCAGCTATTTTATCTACTTTCCATCAAAAATAACGCTTTTCTAAAAAAGATTCATTCTAAATAATGAATAATTTACAAATATCTTCAACAACATCATTTCAACAAGCATTTTTATAGATAATTTCACCTCAGGTTTAGAAAATAGTATAAAATTTAGCTACTTTTACAGCTGTGAATCGATCTTAAATAGGCTTTGTAGATTGTTAAAATATAGATTTTGAACCATTTGCAAAGCTAAACGAATAATTTCATAAATATTTTTTTAAACCATTGTCAAACAAAAATTATCTAAAACATGAAATGGTTAATTAGTTTTCTTACTTCTTCTTTGGGTAAAAAAGTCGTCATGAGTTTAACGGGGCTTTTTCTATGCTCTTTTTTATTGGTGCACATGATTGGTAACCTTAAACTTTTTGCAGACAATGACGGTCACAAATTCAACGAATACGCTGAATTTATGGCACACAATCCGCTTATCAAAAGCGTTTCTTACGGGCTTTATTTTTTCATCCTGCTTCACGCTTTTCAGGGATTTCTGATTTATTTCACCAACAGATCTGCTGTAGGTAGCGGAAAGCGCTACAGTGGTAAACAGGTAAGTCCAACTGAGGCGCGTATCGCATCCAGAAATATGGCTGCTTTGGGAACACTTATTCTAGCCTTTTTACTCCTTCACATGGGACAATTCTGGCTCAAGGCTAAAATTATTGGTCTTGCCGAGGGTGTAACACTTTTTGATGAGGTTAAAATTGCTTTTAGTCAGGAATGGGTTGTAATTACCTACCTGCTAGGTCTCGTAGCCTTGTCTTTGCACCTGCTTCATGGCTTTCAAAGTGCATTTCAGACATTAGGGCTAACACATCCTAAGTACACACCACTTGTTAAGGGACTTGGTTATGCATTTGCAATCCTTGTTCCGATTGGCTTCGCAAGCATGCCGATATATTTTTATGTCATGCACATAAATGGCTAATTCAATAGCAGATTTCGATTATTAAATTTGAAAATTTCAATATCTAATCATAACATTATGAAAAAATTAGATGCTAAAATACCTCCGGGTACTGTAAATGAAAAATGGACCAAGTACCGTTCCACTATGCCACTTGTTGCTCCGCACAACAAAATCCGTATGGATGTTATTGTTGTTGGAACTGGTCTGGCCGGAGCTTCAGCAGCAGCTACGCTGGGTGAACTTGGCTACAATGTAAAATGCTTTACTTTTCACGATTCTCCACGTCGTGCGCACTCAATTGCTGCACAGGGAGGTATCAATGCAGCTAAAAACTATAGAAATGATGGTGACAGTGTTTACCGTCTTTTTTACGATACTATAAAAGGTGGCGACTACCGCGCACGTGAAGCCAATGTACATCGTTTGGCCGAGGTTTCTGGTAATATCATTGACCAATGTGTGGCTCAGGGTGTTCCATTTGCTCGTGAATACGGTGGATTGCTTGACACTCGTTCTTTTGGTGGTACTCAGGTACAGCGTACTTTCTATGCTGCCGGTCAAACAGGTCAACAGTTGTTGCTGGGAGCTTACAGCGCCTTATCCCGCCAAATTTCTTTGGGTACTGTCAAAATGTACAACCGTCACGAAATGCTCGACCTGGTTGTTATAGATGGCAAAGCCCGCGGAATCATCGCCAGAAATCTGGTAACAGGCAAACTTGAACGATATGGTGCTCACGCGGTTGTTTTAGCTACTGGTGGCTATGGCAATGTTTATTACCTTTCTACCAATGCAATGGGCTCTAATGTGTCGGCTGCATGGCAGGTACACCGTCGTGGAGCATACTTTGCCAATCCTTGTTTTTGCCAGATTCACCCAACCTGTATCCCTGTTTCGGGCGATTATCAGTCAAAATTAACATTGATGTCTGAATCGCTTCGTAATGATGGTCGCGTATGGGTTCCTAAACATATAGAAGATGTTGAGGCTATCAAAGCCGGCAAGCTAAAGCCTGAAAATCTTCAGGAAGATCGTCGCGATTATTATCTTGAAAGAATCTATCCAGCATTTGGAAATCTTGTCCCTCGCGACGTTGCTTCTCGCGCAGCTAAATATATTTGTGATGAAGGACGTGGTGTAGGTCCAAGTGGATTGGCCGTTTATCTCGATTTTTCTTCCAATATGAAACGATACGGCAAATCGGTTGCAACCTCAAAAGGAAAGGACAATGCCAGCGAGGCCGAGATACTTACCTGGGGACGTGAGGTGGTGAAAAATAAGTATGGTAACCTTTTCGAAATGTATGAAAAGATTACAGGGGAAGATCCATATGTAACGCCAATGCGTATTTATCCTGCAATTCACTACACTATGGGTGGTTTGTGGGTAGATTATAACTTACAAACTACTATACCCGGACTTTTCGCTACTGGTGAATCCAATTTCTCCGAACATGGAGCCAACCGTTTGGGGGCATCTGCACTTATGCAGGGATTAGCCGATGGCTATTTTGTACTGCCTTATACCATTGGAACTTTCTTGGCCGACGAAATTCGCACACCTAAAATCGATACGGATGCACCTGAATTTGCTGCAGCAGAAAATGATGTTACAGCTCGAATTGATAAGTTGCTCAGTATCAAAGGTAACCGCTCGGTCGAATCATTCCATCGTGAACTTGGTGTTAAAATTATGTGGGAATACTGCGGTATGGCACGTAATGAGGCCGGCTTGCTAAAAGCTCGTGACCTTGTAAGAAAACTTCGCGATGAGTTTTGGAGCAATGTAAATGTGCCAGGAACTGCTGAGGAGTTTAATCCTGAGTTAGAAAAAGCCCTGCGCGTTTCCGATTTCATTGAACTAGCCGAACTTATGATTGTGGATGCACTCAACCGTAACGAATCTTGTGGTGGTCACTTCCGCGAAGAGTATCAGGAAGAAGGCGGTGAAACCAAGCGCGATGATGAAAACTACGGATATGTTGCAGCATGGGAGTTCAAAGGTGTAGGTGCCGATCCCGAATTGCACAAAGAAGAGTTGATTTATGAATATATCAAAATTGCATCGCGTAATTACAAGTAGAAGATGAAAGAGGAAAGATGAAAGGTGAAAGAGGAAAGAGGAAAGAGGAAAGAGGAAAGAATGTCTGGTCATACTGACTAAAGGAAATAAATTCTAAATTCTACCTTCCAATTTCAAACTTCTGCCATCTGCCTTCTAAATTCAACCTTCTGATTTAAGTAAGCTTCTTTATTATTTAACAAAATAAAATCAACATAATATGGCTCACGAAGAAATAAACCTGACCCTTCAAGTCTGGAGACAGGAAGGGCCCAATAAAAGCGGTAAATTTGAAACGCATAAGGTTCGTATCAATACTCATATGTCATTTCTTGAAATGCTCGATGTGTTGAACGAACAATTGAATCAACATAAAAAACAGCCAGTTGCTTTTGAACATGACTGTCGCGAGGGAATATGCGGTTCTTGCAGCCTTGTAATCAATGGCCGTCCGCATGGACCTATGCAGGGAACTACTACCTGTCAATTGCACATGCGTCATTTCAATGACGGAGACACTATTTACATCGAACCATACAAGGCAAAAGCATTCCCGATTATTAAAGACCTGGTTGTTGACCGTTCGGCTTTCGACAGAATTATTCAGTCAGGCGGTTATGTTTCTGTCAACACTGGTGGTGTGCCCGATGGAAATGCTATTCCAATCGAATTGAATACAGCAAAGCGCGCCTTCGAAGCTGCTACTTGTATTGGTTGTGGTGCTTGTGTTGCGGCTTGTCCCAACGCTTCTGCCATGTTGTTCACTTCTGCAAAAGTTTCACAATTGGCATTGTTGCCACAGGGACGCCCAGAGTCGAAACAACGTGTGCTCAATATGATTTCTATAATGGATAAAGAGGGCTTTGGTCTTTGTTCCAATGTTGGCGCCTGCGAAGCGGAATGTCCAAAAGGAATCAGTTTGGAGAATATTGCACTAATGAACAGAGAAT
This sequence comes from Saprospiraceae bacterium, assembly GCA_947441325.1. Lineage (GTDB taxonomy): Bacteria > Bacteroidota > Bacteroidia > Chitinophagales > Saprospiraceae > Saprospira. Next base: position 3,460 of record CANETR010000077.1, on the reverse strand, counting down.
ATATAGGTGCTAGCTTTGCATCTCGCAGAGTACCTACAAAATAAATATAAGCTTATATTCAGCTATTTAAGGCCGTCCAGATTTGGGCGGCTTTTTTTGTGTCCAACGACATATCTAAGCATTTTTTTACAAAAAGTGCAATAAACTATTTTATTTTCAGTTATAGTTCTAAAAAATTGGCGCCTTTATAATTCAATCAATCAAAATTAGCTGATTATGAAAAAGTACCTTTTAATCGCTATGCTCAGCATCTTGTTTTTCAATGCCAAACTTTTAGCTCAGCTTGATTTTCAAATTACAGAATTGCCTTTCAGAAATGAAATGATGCGGATTGATTGGACCTCCAATAAAGCGGCTAAACCTCTTTTTGACAGTGCTGCCAGTGAAATAGCAAGTATACTCGAAAATGCTTATTTGAGTTATAAATTGGCTATCTGCCTTGAAAAGAATTTAGAACTGACTTATTACATCCCTGAGTTGAAAAGGGCAGAAGTCGGATTAAAAAAGAAGTTGATAGAAGAACATAAAAAATCTGGCGCAAAAAAGCTCTATAATGGATTAAAAACGGAGGAAGCGCAACTTGGATATTTAGCCAATAAGCGATTAAATAATTATTTCAATGCTCTCGGTAACGAGGTATCGAAGAAATTTCATGTAGGTTATATCGACATTAAAGCATCGAGTTTTGTATTGAGACAACTAAAGAAATCGACAGTTTTAAAAGTTATAACCTACAATGACTGTGAAGAGCGAATTGTATTAAATCATAATTTCGAAAAACAATATCATAAAAGACCCGAAAAGATAGATTTTTATACAGATTTGCGTTGGCCGCAGGATCTTACAATGCAATACACAGATAAATACGCATTAAATGAGTTAACTCCGGATGAAACAGAGCTCTATCACTTGATTATGTCTTATAGAAAAAGGCTTAAACTGCCTGATATCCTAGTTTCACAATCCTTAAATATTGTAGCTAAAATGCATGTCAGAGATTTGTATTTTAATGGGCCTTTTGAAAAACCATGTAATTTGCATAGCTGGTCTGGTCAAGAACCTGAACGCTGGAGAGGCTGTTGTTATACTGGAGATCACAAATACCCACATTGTATGTGGTATAAACCTGCTGAACTTACTAAATACAAGGGCAAAGGATATGAGATTGCTTATAGTATCAGCAATGACAGAGCTACTGCAGAGGGTTCCTTTAGAGGTTGGCTGTCAAGTCCAAAACATCATGCAGTAATTAAAAATAGCGAGATTTGGGTTGATGTAGAATGGAAAGCAATAGGAATAGGTATTTATAAAGGCTATGCCTGTGTTTGGTTTGGCGAGGAGACCGATGAGTTCATATATGACCCCATTTTTATTGATTTAAGTTCTAAATAAACGAACAACTGATTCATCTGTTTGTTAAATTTGCAATTTAAATCATAGTATCAGAACAAATGCTTATTCAACGCCTAAACATGGATAATACCTGGTATCTGGAGTTTGACGGGCTTAAATTGCTTGTCGATCCCTGGTTAGAAGGTACCGAAGTTGATTTTTTTCCTTGGTTCAACACCCAATGGCACAGAACAAAACCAATGGATTATGCCAATCTGCCTGAATATGATGCGGTACTGATTACCCAAAAATATCCCGATCATTACCACAAAGAAACGCTGAAAAAGCTCAAGCCCGCTTTGCTAATTGTTCCGGCATCAATTGAAAAAAGTATCAGAAAATTACTTCCCGATTCAACAGTTGTTGCATTGGGTAAAAAGCTTGCTGTTTTTGAAAAAAATGGAGTTAAAATAAAATTTTATCCCAGTGGCAGAATGATAGACCCCATTTACGATGCCTTTTTAATCAGCGATGAAAAGGAAGCTGTTTTTGTGGCCAGTCACGGCTATTTTCTTGCAGAAAATACTGAACTACAACACACAAATATCAAAACGTTAATTTGTCCCTTCAATGAGTTCCAACTGCCTTTTTATCTTGGCGGAACTATTTCACCAGGTTTAAAAGGGATACTGCATCTCAACGAAAAGCTAAATCCGGAATATATTGTAGCTACTCACGATGAAGACAAACATGCCAAAGGCATTGTCATCAAGACAGCGAAAATAACCAAAAACAGTCCGGAAGAATTGCGAAAAATCGAAGGCCTTAAACATAAAATTCTTGAAATTAACGATTACAAAGCCATAACATTATGAGTCATAATAAATCAAAAGCAGTTGTTGAAATCACCCTGATTTATCTGATAATTGGAATTGGAGGCTATCTGAGCTATCATTTTTATGATCCTCAAAATGAAATGCTTCGCTTTCTAGTTGCCGATTTGGTAATGACGGTGCTGGCCTTTGTGTTTTCATTGATTAAACGCAATAGCAGTGTTTACGATGCCTATTGGTCTGTTATTCCATTTTATTTTGTAATGCTTTGGGCATGGAACTCAGTTGAACAATGGCAGGCGGCACATTATCTCACTGCATTCAGTATCTCATTTTGGTCCTGGCGATTGACCCACAATTGGTACCGCAGCTGGACAGGCTGGGAGCACGAAGATTGGCGCTATGTCAATTTCCGAAATCAATTTGGCAAGCATTTTCAGTGGATTAACTTTTCTGCCATTCACTTATATCCAACAATGATTGTTTTTCTAAGTATGACTGGTTTATTCTTTCTCTACGATGGAACAGTAAAGGAACTCAACCTGCTTGTAATCATCGGAAATGTTGTAGCCATTATTGGTACCTTATTTGAACTTTTTGCCGATAATACGCTTTATGCAGAACGCAATAACCCCAACAGACAAAAGGGTGCATGCATCAGAAAGGGCTTGTGGAAGTATTCGCGTAATCCTAATTATCTTGGAGAAATCCTCTTTTGGTTTGGTCTTGCTGCAGTAGGCCTGGGCGCAGCTGCACCTTATTGGACACTTTTAGGTTCTATTGGCATGTTTTTGATGTTCATTTTTGCCTCTATCCCATTGAAGGAACAAAGACAGATGAAAACCAGAACGGATTTTGCCGAGTATAAAAAGGAGGTTTCTATGTTGATACCGCTGCCTCCGAGTGGAAAGTAGGATAGGAGTTTGGAAGTTAGTTGCTGGTTTTGCGGCACCTAGATGTAAAGTTATAAGCATTTATTAGAAAAATAAGGTTACTTCACTTACTTACAAACATACCTTATCTTTTTTATTTTTCAATCTCCTTTATAACAGACCATTTATTTCATTCATGATACCTTCCAGCGATTTAGCTTCCAATTTTGAAAAAGCAAACCATTTTCTGCCTAAATCTTTGAGGGAAGCTCCCAGATGATAGACTTCTTTGCTATCAATGATTAAAAAGCGGTCATGGCTTTGTGTAAATATTTTTGCAGTAAAGTTGCCGTATTGTTCATTTGCTTTTTGCAGATCCAGGGTCAATTGTTTGCTAATATTTTTTGTAAGCAAAAGCACTAT
>CANETR010000076.1 GCA_947441325.1 Saprospiraceae bacterium | reverse complement strand
CATCCAGCCAATTTGCTTTGCCGGGTTTCCCACTATTAGCGCATATGCAGGTACATCTTTTGTTACAACAGCGCCTGCGCCGATAAAGGCATAAGGACCAATGTCATGTCCGCAGACAATCGTTGCATTGGCGCCAATCGTAGCACCTTTTCCTACATGTGTTTTCAGGTATTGGTCATGACGTTTTACAGCACTTCTGGGGTTGATAACATTGGTAAAAACCATGCTTGGTCCAAGAAAAACATCATCGTCACAACTTACACCTGTGTAAATGGAAACATTGTTTTGAATCTTGACATTGTTTCCAAGAACAACGCCATCGGCCACAAAAACATTTTGACCCAGATTGCAGGAATCTCCAATCACAGCTTTTGGCATGATATGACAAAAATGCCAAATTTTTGTGCCTTTGCCAATTGTGGCACCTTCATCGACAATGGCCGAAGGATGAACAAAGTATTCCATAGTTATTATTTTAAAGCGTAAATTTTTTCGATGATTTCAACTACTTTCAAACCCTCAAGTGCATTGGTACTAATGGATTTTCTTCCTTTGAGTACATCCACTACGTTTTCGATAACATAGACATGATTGGCAGCAGAACCCTTATAATGCCCATAATCATTTGCTGGATTTGAAGGCGGCAGTTCGGGCATTGTGTAGCCCTCGATATGGCAGTATTCTACTTCATTCATATATTGCCCTCCAATTTTTACTGAACCTTTTGAGCCTATTATGGTCATAGAGCTTTCTAGATTTTTATCCCAAACCGAGGTAGAGTAGTTGAGTGCACCTAGACCACCGTTGACAAATTCGAAATTTACAAATCCGGAGTCTTCAAAGTCGATACTTTCCTGATGGTTAAAATTAGCAAAACGGGCCTGCACATTTCTGATGTCACCAAAAAGCCAATACATGATATCGATAAAATGAGAGAACTGCGTAAATAGTGTGCCGCCGTCCAGGTCTTTTTTCCCCTTCCAGCTATGCTGCTTACCATTTGGACGATAATAACGATCATCGCGATTCCAATAGCAGTTAATCTGCACCATACAGGTATCGCCCAATAGACCCTTGTCCACTACTTCCTTTATCCACACGGATGGGGGAGAATAGCGGTTTTGCATCACACCAAAGACATGTCTTGAAACCTGTAGAGATTTAAAGATAACCTGTTCACAGGCAGCTTTCGTAAGACCCATTGGTTTTTCAATAACCACATGTTTATGATGTTCCAAGGCTAAAAGTGCCTGTTCTGCATGAAGTCCGTTGGGAGTGCAGATGCAGAGTACATCGAAATCCAACCCAGCCTTGAATAAGTCATCAATGTTGTCGAAAAAGGGAATTCCATCAAAATGGGCTAAACCCAATTCCGAGGCGGGTCTTATATCACAAAAGGCTACTAATTGAGATTCAGCATGCCTTTGAACCATTTCTGCATGACGTTTGCCGATATGGCCAAGGCCAAGGATGGCAAACCTGACTTTGTTTGGTATGATTTTCATTTATAAATAATTATTGCCCAATATTACTAAAATATTGTTCCAGTTTTTCAATCTGTTTGCTGTACGTGTTTTCTAGCGCAAATTTAATCCGTTTTTTTATAAATAAAGGACTATTGTAATCATCTAATTTTTCAATTGTCTCCTTAAATAATTTTGGAAGTTGATGATTGCTTTCAGACATTATGATCAAATCTTTATGAGAAGCTGATTCATAGGTCATGGTTCGGTTGGCTACAATTGTTTTTCCTGTACTCAGATACTCCATCAACTTATGGCTGTTTGACACTTCTGCAGGATATTTGTCAGCGTTATAAGTCATTAGAAACATATCCATATCCTGTATGATTTCACATACTTCAGCCGGTTTCCTGCTGCCCATCAGATTGACATTTTCAAGGCTTTTTAAGGTGTGGATCCTACTGGCAAATTCATTTTCATCACCGCCAAGATTATTTTGCTGATAAGGACCGATGAAATAAAATTTCACCTTAGGATTTGAGGCTACAATATCAATCAGCGATTCATAGTCAATATATCTGCTCAATAAATTGCCAACATAACCGCATTTTATATCTGATGACATCTCGTTTTGTTCATCTTTTAATAATCTCTCTCTTGCTTTTTCGGCAAAGATCTCAGATATGGCATGATTTATAAACAGCAATGGTTGTTTACAAACTTCGAAACGGGCTAAGATGGACTTAGATACAGATACCGTCAATTGGCAGTTAGCTATGAGTATGCGTTCTTGTGGTGTATGGTGTAAATCAGCGGCGTAATAAATCTTTGTCAGATTCTTGCCAAAAACTGAAGGATTCTGAAATCTGAAAGGATCGAAACTGAAAACGTTTTCAAAGTCTGTATTGGCTAATTTAAGAATTTTTGCAGCCGATATTTTGTTTATAATGTTGGCGAAAAAATATGGAAATCTGTTTGCTCCTCTCAAGGTCAATTTATAATCAATGACGTACAACCTCTCTTCAATTTCATTTATGCTATCTGTCTTTGAGGGTGGATTTAGGAAATATACGGTATTTCCCTTTTTAATCAGGGCCAATGCATAGTGGTGCTTCGAAATATGGTTTACTCCCCAAGGTTCAGGAGAAATAATCAGTATTTTTTTATTGCTGAAAATCATTCAAGATCAGATTTAATGAATTGTAATAAATCTTACCAACTGTGTCAACCCCAAATCGCTCAGTTGCTTTTTCCGAAATTATTTTGGCATCAAAATTTTTATTTTTAATGGATCTCAATGCTTCCAGCCACAGCTCGGACTCATTTTTAGAAACCAAAATTCCATTTTCATTATCAAGATATTCTATGATGCCACCAACCTTGGAGGCGATTACAGGAATACCATAGCATAATGCCTCTGCACATACTACCGAAAATGTTTCATAATCGGAAGCATGCAGGAAAAGATCAGTTTTTTTTAACTGAAGGGCAATTTGTTCGGCATCGAGCTGTCCTAAAAAAATTACATTCTCAGCTATGTTATTTTCTGCCACAATTTTTTGCATATCATCTAGCATAGGTCCTTTACCTCCGATGTAGAGTTTTGCTTCGGTTTCTGTTCGAAGAAATTCGGCAAAAGCTGTTATAACAATCGAAGGTCTTTTGGGATGTGTCCATCCTCCAAGCATAAAAAAGCTGAGACCTTTTTTGGGGGGGTGGCCTGTATCCTGTTGCTCAATTTTTTTTATGTCAACTACATTTGGCACAATAAAAGTATTTTCTTCGACACAACCCGAAAAAGTGGCAATGTCATTTGCAAGTGCTTTAGATACAGTAATCAGTGGAATCTTTTGCCTAAATATTTTTTTGATTCTATTCAGTTTAGAAGTCTCTTTAGGTAAACCAAAATTAAAATGATAAGCACTCCAATGCTCGGTGATGACAACTGGCTTTACTGCAAAAAATTTCACGAGTTTTGGAAAGGTGAGCAGGGGATAAGCAATATGAAAGTTAATAAGGTCAAACTTTTTTTTCTTTATGACAAAAAGTAAATACCAGGTCAGTATCAGGAAAGTAAAAATTTCGCAAATAATCCATTTATTGGTTGGTAGATCGAGAATTCTGTGCTTACAGCCATATTCATCCTTGTATTTATGCCATTTCAATTTTCGTTCAAGCCTGACCTGAATATGCCAAACTTCATTGTGGCAATATTTTTTCAAAGATTCAACATGTCTTTGCATCCAGACAGCTTCATAAGGATTGTCCCGGTTAGGATGCCAATTGGTGATATGTAAAACAGACTTAAGCATTGTCGCTATATTTGTAATGCGCAACGTTGAACCTGATATGCCGTGCAGGAATACCGGCAACAATTTCAAATGCCTTTACATCTTCAATCACCACCGAGTTTGCTCCGATGATAGCATTATCGCCAATAGTAATGCCCTCTTTGATAAATACCTTATCCCCAATCCAGACATAATTGCCAACAACCGTATCTTTCTCTATGGTATTGTGCACAATATGAGTTTCATCAGATGTTGGCAAACTAAAATCATGCGTTTTTGAGGTGATATGAACCTGTCGTCCAATAGCACAATGTTTGCCGATTTTTACAGATGAGGATTCACCTCCCGATAGCGTTGAACCTTCGTTAATGTAAGTAAAATCTCCAATTTCAACCTTACCGATAAGGCTGACTTTGTAGAGACTGATACTTTTGTTTAGGCGGTATTTCTTATTTTGCTCCAGCTGTCTGTGCTCAGCTGCCCAGGCAACAATTTTTGAAGCAAAGTACAAAACCCATCTTTTTAGAAATGATTTCATTTTTGCTATTTTTTTGAAAACATCATTTTTCGGTAGCAATAAAACCATGTTCTCCAATTGATTAAAGAAAAAGGATTTTTTACTACCGATAACCATCCCTCTCTGACCGCTCTTGGGTAAAGTTTCCAGTACATAAAATAAGATGCGGCTTCACGATGAATCAATGATGTATCTTGCTGGTAGTGAATTGTTACCTTATTGAAATAATTATATACTGTTTCTGGATTTCCGCTCATGATTGAATCGACACCACTTTCTTTTCTTTCCTTTGCCAGAAAAGCAACTGCTTTGTATAAATTTCTGTTCCAGGCATCAACTTTAGTCCTGCAGAGAGAAGTGTCAAGTATGCGATAAATGTACAGGACTTCAGGTAGGTTTATAGATTCGTAACGCTCTGCTATTCTGTATGCCAGATCAGTATCTTCATAATTGTTTTTAAAAAAAGGCCTGTAAAGCTCTCCCAGTTCATCCAGAATTGATTTTTTTATCATCATTGTTGGGCCATGAAACTGAGATGCATTGGGAATATTTTCTAGAACTTTATTGTAGTCAGATTCCATGATAATAGTTTCCAGAATGGTTTTCCCATCTTCAGAAACACTGTTGAAGCTGGTGCCGCACATTCCTAATTTTGGATTTGTAGCAAATGCCAGCAATTGTTTTTCAAATCTTTCAGGGATCGAAATGTCATCAGCATCGTGAATTGTAACAAAGGTACCGCTTACATAACTGTAAAGTTTTTTTACAGTTTCTGTTTTTCCCAGGTTAATAACATTATGATGAGTTTGTATTCGCTTGTCGTCAAATGCATCAATGATAGCCTTTGTTCTGTCAGTTGAACAATCGTCGGCTATAATAATTTCAAAATTCTGATAAGTTTGTAAAAGAATACTGTTTACAGCTGCTTCAATATATTTTTCAGCATTGTATGCAGGAAGAATCACAGAAATTTTGGGTAAATTATCTGATTGCATAAATCATCCCTACTTTTTGGTTATCAGCAAAGTTGGCTATGGTTTTAAATCCATCGCGTTGAAGTATTGTAATTAGAGAATCGACTCCCTTTTCGTGCCATTCCATTAGTATTGCTTTAATGGCATTAGGTATTGGTTGATTTTCAAATGCTTTGAAAATATTATATTCAGCGCCTTCGCAGTCGATTTTACAAATAATGTCAGTGCTTGGGTGCAGTGCTATAATTTTATCTAATTCTTTGATAATATTCTTTAATTCAATTTTTTGTTGTTCAATTTTTTTGTGTTCGTCTTTTACAAGGGCAACACCATGAATTCCAACTCTTCCTTTCTGATCATAACTATACTCAACTTCCAATGAACTGTCCTCTGCATCGAGGCCAAAATTGTGAATTTTTATTTTTTTCTCCAAGTCAGCATTCATCGAAATGTTTTTCCGGGCCTGTTCAATCGTTGGTTTGAAAGGCTCATACGAATAGACCTGTGCTACATTCTGATTTAGGGCAAAAAATAAACTAGCAAATCCAACATTAAGACCAACATCAACTACTATGCTTTTTTCGTTGAAAAAGAAACCATATTCCTTGTTGAGGTATATCTCCTTGAGTATATAAATATCCTCAGCTGTTTGAACTTCAACAGTCAAGTATGGAAATGCTGCGATGATGCATTCGTCTTTTTTATAGAACTTTACAGATGCCATATTGGCCAGCTTGCACAGATTCTGATAAGAATCCAATATGAATTCCTGTTGATTCTGTTCGATTGTCAAAGAAAAGAGGTTAAAGTGAATTTGACTATTTTGAAACTTTACCTCATTTGGAAAATCAGCTGCCAGGCAAATAGCTTTTCTAGTCCAACTGTTTGAATGAAGTCTTAATCTGACTGCTTTACTGATTTTTCTTAGTATGCTCATGATTTTTTATTAACTGAATTCGAAATTACAATCTGGTACTACATAACCTACCTGCGCAGGCCTGTACATTTGTATGATGTCTGTCATTGCAATTATTTCTATACTGACACAGTCATTCTCCCAAAAGAAATTGCCCGATTTGTCGCCAAACCATATCGAAAAGGTATAAACACCATCGAGGAGTTTAGGACTGCTAATATTTAACCTCACTTTACCTTTTTTAGGGTAAAGGCCTTTTTTCTCAGTTAAATAGGGTTGCATCATCGGATTCAGTCCCATAATCGGGTTTCCGTCGCGGTCGTTCAGTACAAAACCCAGATTAGGAAGCTTCAATTCCTGTTCGCAGTTATAATCCAATTCAAGGATAATGTTTGCACCATCCTGATAGGTTAAAATCTTAGATACCGCACCGCTTTCATAAATTTTTTCAGAAACTCTGCTTTGTTCGAGATACAGATCAACTACATCATCAATATCTCCCTGCATAAGAATGGTACCGTTTTTAAGGTAAAATCCTTTATTGCAAAGCGTTTTTACGGCACCCATGTTATGGCTCACAAAGAGCACCGTTCTTCCGCTTTTGGCGACATTATTCATTTTGCCAAGGCATTTTTTCTGAAATTCCATGTCCCCCACAGCCAACACTTCATCAATCACCAAAATTTCAGATTCGAGGTGTGCGGCAACTGCAAAAGCGAGTCTGACATACATTCCAGAGGAGTATCTTTTAACCGGGGTATCCAAAAATTCAGCAATGCCTGAAAAGTCAACTATCTCGTCAAACTTCTGTCTGATTTCAACTCTGCTCATGCCAAGAATAGACCCATTCAGGAAAATATTTTCCCTGCCAGTAAGTTCAGGATGAAAACCGGTACCTACTTCCAATAAAGAAGCAATTCGGCCCATCAGTTCTATTTTTCCAGTACTGGGTTTGGTGATTCTTGACATTACTTTAAGCAGGGTGCTTTTGCCGGCGCCGTTTCTGCCTACTATGCCAACAACTTCGCCTTCTTTAATCTCAAAATTAATGTCTTTGAGTGCCCAAAAATCTTTTTGAGAAGCTGAATTTGTTCTGCCTTTCAACAATGATTTCAACCCCATACCCAAGCTTTGGTACAGACTACCGCTTCCGGCAACGCCAAGTTTATAGAGCTTGGATATATTTTCTGCTTTTATGATGGTTTCAGACATAAATCAAATTATATCGGGCATTATCTTCTCTACTTTATTAAAATAAAGTATTCCCAATAACAATAAAATTATAATAATTAAAAACGAAATGTAGCTGTATGGATTCAGTGCTTCCCCGCCCAATATACACCAGCGCAGGCCTTCTACAATACCAGTAATTGGATTAAGGTAAAAAAACATTCTGTATTGTTCGGGAACTGCAGCAGAGGGGTATGAAATGGGTGTAATAAACATACCAATTCTCAACAGCATTGGCGTGATGTACTGAAAGTCGCGATATCGAATCGTT
>CANETR010000075.1 GCA_947441325.1 Saprospiraceae bacterium | reverse complement strand
GGAATTGACAGAAATTGCCAAATACGCTTCTGATAAGAGAGATATTAAGCTTAATGAGCCAGCCTGGGAATTTCTGAACAGAAAAATATATGAATCTTATAGAACCAGAGATGATCATTTTGGCAATGGTCGTTTTATAAATGGGGTCGTTGAGGAATGTAAACAGAATATGGCGCTGAGATTGATGAAAATGGGCGCGGAAGAAATGTCGAAACTAGATGAAATTGCTCTTTCTACCGTTACGCTCGAAGATATTGAAAAGTCATTTGGTATCAGCAACAAATCCAATGTATTTATCCCAATTGATGTCCCACTTTATAATGAAGCACTCAACGAATTGCGTAGTTTGGTTGGTTTGGATGAAATAAAGCGCGATGTGGACGAAATGGCCAAATTGGTTCGCTATTATACCGAGATTGGACGTGATGTAAAAAAAGCCTTTTCATTACACACTGTTTTTGTTGGTAATCCGGGAACCGGTAAGACCACTGTTGCCCGTATTATGGTAAAAATTTACAAAGCCCTGGGTGTTTTGGAACGCGGACAACTCGTTGAAACCGACCGTAAGGGCCTTGTGGCAGGTTACACCGGACAAACGGCTATCAAAACAGATGAAATGATTCAGGCAGCAATGGGAGGCGGCCTATTTATAGACGAGGCTTATGCGCTTACCGAAGGGGGACATGGTGATTTTGGACGAGAGGCTGTAGATACGCTGCTCAAGAGAATGGAAGATCATCGTGGCCAGTTTATGGTTATCGTTGCCGGTTATCCCGAAGAAATGCGCAAATTCTTAGAAAGCAACCCTGGTCTGATGTCCCGCTTCGACCGTACCCTGAAATTTACAGATTATAGCGCTGATCAGCTTTATGAAATTGCAGAGGATATGTTCCAGGCCAATGACCTGTACTTGAACGAAGATTCTGTAAAACTGGTACGTGCGCATATCGAAAGCCTTTTAGCGCACAAGCATAAATACTTTGGCAATGCACGAACTATCCGTAAAATTGTAGAGGAAGTGGTAAGACGTCAAAACCTTCGTTTAGCAAATATTCTGCCATCAGAACGGACTCACGATATGGTTAAAACTATCAATGCAGATGATGTCAAAGATTTTCATCTGATTGAACAGGAAGATAGTAATGAAAAACGCACTAGTATAGGTTTTAAACGTTAATGGAATCTTCCTTATTAAAAGGCAAACCTCCCTTAGAAAAGTCTAAGGGAGGTTTAATATTTTTAAAGAAGCCCAAGCAGTGTTAATACTTCATCATCGGCGGGCTGTTTCATAGGAGCAACAGATCCAAGTAAATAACCATTTTCATCGAAAATATATTTTTGAAAATTCCACTTTACTTCAGAATCTTCTTTGCCATTTTCAGAAGCCATTGTGACAAATTGATAGAGCGGATGCATGTCGTCGCCTTTGACTGAAATTTTAGCAGTCATTGGAAAACTTATACCGTAATTCAAACCGCAAAAAGATGCAATCTGCGCTTCGTTGCCAGGTTCCTGAGCGCCAAAATTATTGGCCGGACAGCCAACTACTACAACGCGGTCGCCATACTCCTCATACAAATCTTGTAGCTGTCGATATTGAGGCGTAAGCCCACATTCGGATGCTACATTTACAAGGAGGATTTTTTTTCCTTTAAAATCGGCAAAGTTTAGCATGCCACCCTTTAGGCCCGGCATTTGAAAATCGTGAATACTTTTCATTGTTAAGTTTTTGAGATAATCATATGTCTATATAAACATGAGTTATAAGATAATGTTTCCGGGAGAAAGGTACAAAAAAAGCCGATCCTTTTGGGACCGGCTTTGTATGGTAGAATATAAATTCTAGTAACGGTAGTACTCGGGTTTGAATGGACCTTTTTTGTCAACACCGATATACTCGGCTTGTTTAGTTGACAATTCTTCCAATTCTACGCCGATTTTTGAAAGGTGCAAACGGGCAACTTCTTCATCAAGATGTTTAGGTAGCATGTAAACTTCGTTATTGTAAGTACCGGCATTGCGGTTATTCCAAAGTTCTAGCTGAGCCAAAGTCTGATTTGTGAAAGAGTTTGACATTACAAAAGAAGGGTGACCTGTAGCACAACCAAGGTTTACAAGACGACCTTCGGCAAGGATAAGAATATCTTTACCATCAACATTGTACATGTCTACCTGTGGTTTGATAACATCTTTGGTATGACCATAGTTTTTATTCAACCAAGTCATGTCAATTTCATTGTCGAAGTGGCCAATGTTACAAACGATGGTTTTGTCTCTCATCATTTTGAAATGTTCAGCACTGATGATATCGCAGTTTCCGGTAGCAGTAATGATGATATCGGCACGTGGAATTGCATTGCTGAGTTTCTTAACCTCATAACCGTCCATAGCAGCCTGAAGGGCGCAGATTGGGTCTATTTCGGTAATGATAACACGGCAACCAGCACCACTAAGAGAAGCTGCAGTACCTTTTCCAACGTCGCCATAACCACAAACAACTGCAACTTTACCAGCCATCATAATATCGGTAGCGCGACGAATGGCATCAACTGCCGATTCTTTACAACCATATTTATTGTCGAATTTCGATTTGGTAACCGAGTCGTTTACATTGATAGCGGGCATAGGCAGGGTACCTTTTTTCACGCGCTCGTACAAGCGGTGTACACCTGTAGTAGTTTCCTCAGAAATACCGAAAACGCCCTTTGCCATTTCAGGATATTTATCCAAAACAACATTGGTAAGGTCACCACCATCATCGAGGATCATATTCATAGACTGACCTTCGCTGAAAGCGTAAAGTGTTTGTTCGATACACCACTCATATTCTTCTTCTGTCATGCCTTTCCAAGCATAAACAGGAATACCAGCAGCAGCAATTGCAGCAGCGGCATGATCCTGAGTAGAGAAAATATTGCAAGAAGACCAGGTAACTTCAGCACCTAATTCTGCAAGTGTTTCGATAAGAACGGCAGTTTGAATTGTCATGTGAAGACATCCGGCAATGCGGGCACCTTTCAATGGTTTTTCTTTTCCGTATTTCTCGCGAAGCGCCATAAGACCTGGCATTTCAGCTTCAGCAAGTGTAATTTCTTTACGACCCCATTCGGCCAATGAAATGTCTTTAACTTTGTAGTTCAATTTTTTAACTGTCTCCATCTCGTTTTTGACTTTGATTGTTATGATAATTTTTGCAAAGGTATAAATTAAAGTATCAATTTCAAAGTTTTATGCTTATCATTGAGCATTGAATATGGAGTATTTTTCATTGAGTGTTGAACATGGAGTATTTTTCATTGAGTGTTGAACATTTTTCATTGAGCATTGAGTATTGAGCATTCATAATCTTTTACATAAAATTTCCTGAAATCAAAGGATGATTAAACTAAGTAATATAAAAAAGGCCTATAACATGGGCAGTAATCGCCTCGAAGTATTGAAGGGGATTGATATAGAAATAGAGAAAGGCGAATTTGTATCAATCATGGGCTCTTCAGGATCTGGCAAATCTACCTTATTGAATATTTTGGGCATATTGGATACTTATGACAGCGGAGAATATATACTTGATAATGTATTGATTAAAAATCTTAACCAAACAAAAGCAGCACAATATCGAAATCTCTTTTTGGGTTTTGTATTTCAACAATTCAATCTTTTGCCATTTAAAACAGCTGCCGAGAATGTAGCATTACCGCTTTATTACCAGAAGGTTGGCAGAAAGGAAAGGTTGGATAAATCTATTGAATTTCTAGACAAAGTGGGGCTAAAAGATTGGGCAAATCATCTGCCTTCCGAAATGTCGGGTGGTCAACAACAGAGGGTTGCTATTGCAAGAGCATTAATTTCAAATCCAAAGCTTATACTGGCTGACGAACCTACAGGTGCACTCGATTCGCAAACCTCGCAGGGAGTTATGGATCTTTTTAAAGCCTTACACCAAGAAGGGTTGACCCTCGTGATTGTTACCCATGAAAATGAGGTTGCAGAACAGACAGAACGAACAATCAGGCTAAAAGATGGTCTAATCCTAGACGATGGAAAATAAAAAATCCGAGCTTCTGCCCGGATTTTATTATTTTAATCTTTAGATTCTCTCACTTCTTTTATGTAATGATCAATAGCTTCGGCCATTGAGCTGAGGTGTGGATTATTGGGATCTGGCACACGAACATCCAATTGAAGATTTTTATCCAAAACGGCCTGTGCGGTCGATTCCCCATAGGCTGCTATTCTAGTGAAACTTTGGTTGAAATTAGGGAAATTCTCGTACAATGAATCGATGCTTATTGGACTGAAAAACACTAAAATATCGTAGAAAACATTTTCAAGGTCAGATAAATCACAGCTTACCGATAGGTACATCACAGCTTCTGAAAAATTGAATTCATTCTCTTCCAAAAAACTTACATAGGCCTGTTTGCCAAGATTTGAGCAGGGAAGCAGAAATTTTTCCTTCTTTTTGTGCTTAATCAGGTGAGGTTTGAGGTCTTGTAAAGAACGTGTTCCAAAAAAGACCTTTCTTTTGCGGTAGGTAGTGTGTTTTTGAAGGTAAAGTGCAATTGCTTCGGTTATACAAAAGTACTTCAAGTCGGCCGGCACCTTGTATCGCATTTCTTCGCACATCCTAAAGTAGTGGTCAACGGCACTTTTGCTGGTAAATATAACAGCACTATGTTCTTCGAGATTTACTTTTTGTTTTCGAAAGTCTTTTGCTGAAACTGCCTGTACTTCGGTAAAAGGCCTGTAATCTATTTTTACTCCATACTTTTCAACCAACTTATCATAAGGTGCCTGATTATTTGGAGTAGTAAGTTGGGTTACCAAAATACTCGAAACGGGACGAAATCTATCTTTCTTTTTTGCCGATTGCATGCTCAGCTAATTTTAATTAAATAACAGATAATAACTTAAGAAGAATCAAGATAGGCGCTAATTCTACCGCGCAAAGGTAAATAAAAAAATGAAATTTATTTTCCAGAATTATTTCGGCAGATGCAATAGTCATTCTGAAATAGCTATAAGCCAGACCGGCCGAAAAAACCAAAATGCCCGCATAAAATGCAAAATACTTAATAGTTTCGGGAGAATAAGTCAATAAAAATAAAAGCGGTGTAGTAGTTAAAGCCAATATTTTATAAGCATTGGATAAAATAAAATTATAATATGCCAACTGTTGTTTCAATGGAAAAATTAGTCCTACCAATCTGAATTGTAAGTTTTTAATTTGAGTAAATGCTGTAACACCAAGTAAAGAAAAAATCAGGGCTGCGATGCTCCAACTATATTCCATTCCAAGGTTATGCATGTAGAATCTTGTACCTATAAATACAAAATGTCCGGCAGATAAGATAAATAGACTTTCAGATAGTATATGATATGGTGTTAAAATAATTTTCTGATCTCGGTGTTGTTGTAAGGCTGCAGTATTACTCATGAAAGCATGTATAGCCTTTTTATTGTCTCCTTTGAAAACGACGGTCTGATAAGCAAATAAGCTGAGTAAACTCAATAAGCTAAAAAGTAACCAATACGGAGGAACAATTTCTGGTTTTTTGTTAGTAATTGTTTTCTTTGAAAGCTGCTCGTATTCGAAAAGGGAATTTAAAAATACATTCAAACCCTCTGATGTTTTCTTTTTAGTATTTCTTTTGATATTAGAACCGGCTCTTGGCAGATTAAATGGATTATTTAAATCCTCTAGGTCAAATGGGTTGTTAGTCGAATAGCTGCGATCGATTTCTTTTGCCAGGTAAAACGAAGCGTTGACATCGAAATATTTTCTAACTTCGAATTTTTCGAAATCTGCATCCTGTTTTATTTCGCGGCTTTTTGGGGCGTAATTATATTGCTGAGCAACTGTAGCTACTTTTAATTCAGTAGATTGAGATAACTCTTCGGCCAACATTTTATTCTCTTCCCCGTTTTGTGCCATTAGCATAAAAAAGGAGAATGTGTTTAGCACTAAAAGCAAAATACTTTTAATGTAAAATTGTCTTAAATAAGAGTTTGATAGTAGGTCAGTCGAGAACAAGGTAAGTCCAAATTTTGTGCAAAAATACAAAAATGCATTGGTTATTATTGCATTTATAGAGAGGCTTTTTTAAAACATAACAAAGGACTTTAATTTTGATGAAAAATTAGGTTCTGATACTACCTATTCCTCCGTCCAGATGAAGAATTTGTCCTGTCATCCAGGCAGACTTATCGGTCAAAAGGAAGCTTGCCAAATTTGCGATATCTTCTGGCCTACCTATTTTTTTCAATGGATGTCGCTGAGCATTTGCTTCTTTCTTTTCGGCACTATTGAGCAGATTTGCGGCAAGCACAGTGTCTGTTAGCGAAGGTGCAATGCAATTAACCCTTATTTTTGGCGCAAATTCGGCAGCCAAAGACCTACAAAGACCTTCAATGGCACCTTTTGATGCTGCTACCTGACTGTGAAAACCCAGACCCAACTGAACAGCAACGGTAGAAAACAGAACAATAGAGGCATTGTCAGATTTTTTAAGCATTGGAAGCGCCGCCTGTATAGTTTTTATTGCACCTAAGACCTGCAATTGATAATCGGCAGCAAAATCTTCTGGTTTTATTCTGCCAAATGGTCTCAAGCTGATAGAACCCGGGCAATAGATCAAGGCATCAAGCTGCTCGGGCAGGAATCCAAAATCAGGATTATCTGCAAGAATATTCAGATGATGATAGCTTATATTCTGCTTATTTTGGCATTCCTGACTGTTGAAAGTGCCATAAATCCGATGTCCTTCTTCCGCTAGTTGTAATGCTGTCTGCAGCCCAATACCCGAAGACGCGCCTACTATTAAAATGTTCTTTTGCATTGCTTAAGTTTATTTAATAATTGAAACAAAAGCGGCTTTCAAAAGTTTATAATTGGCCATCTCACATAAAAAAAGCGTAGCCATTTTGTGGCTACGCTTAATATATAGGTGTTTGGTATTGCTTATTTTATTTTGTTCAATTCTTTTACACTGTTGAAATCTTCGGCAGATACCTGTATGAAATATACAGCAGCTGGCCATTCAGCAGAAGGAATTGAAACTTGGTTGATTCCAGTTTGAACCTGAACATTTTGGCTGTAAACCATTTGGCCAATTGCATCGAAAACACGAACACTTGCTTTACGTCCACGTAGAGAAGTAATTTCGACAGTAGCATTGCCAAAGTTTACAGGATTTGGATAGACATTTACGGTTTCGCCGGCATTGTCTCTTGTAATTCTGGCAACTACAGTATGCGTATATTCAAAGCTTCCGTCATTATCAACAGTTTTGATACGGTAGTAGTAGTCTTGATTAGGCAATACATTGTTATCAGCAATAGCATAACTTGTTTGACCTTGTGTATTACCTGCAGCTGTTTGAGTTGTAAGGTATTCAAAGTTCATGTTGTTTGTGCTACGCTCAATTTCGAAGTGAGAAACATTGTCTTCGTCCTCAGTAGTCCAACCAACTTCGATGAAACGATTTTCAATTGGAGTAGCATACAAGTCAATTAGTTTGGTATTAAGGAATACAGTTGCACTATTCGCAGCAAACTCAGAAAAACCGTTATAACCTGAACGCTCAAGGCCAACCCAGGTAGTACCACATTGATTTGGAGTACCTAAAAGCTGATTGTCTTTTGAAATTACCCACACATTATTTGCAGGGAAGGTATGATCTTGGGGCCACATTTTCACGGTATATGTACCAGCGCCAGGTGTGCCTAAGGCTTTACCGATGTCTTCGAATTTCCATTTTCCATGGTCTGCACCGCCAT
>CANETR010000074.1 GCA_947441325.1 Saprospiraceae bacterium | reverse complement strand
TTTAGCAATAAAAGCGAAAATGCCATTGAGGCGGCCCACAGACTTAAAGAACAGGCGATGATGATGAAAGAAGCCTTGTTGATGGGACAACTACATAAAATTGGCGATATCCTTGATTTTGGTTGGCAACACAAAAAACAGACTGCTGGAGGTATTTCCAATCCTATTATCGATGAACTTTATGAAGTTGCTAAAAAGGCAGGTGCTTCGGGCGGTAAAATTTCAGGTGCAGGCGGAGGCGGTTTTATGATGATTTATGCCCCAGGAACAGCACGTTATACTGTTATCAAGGCTTTGGAACCTTTTGGTGGCCTGTTTTATCCTTTTGATTTTACCTCTGATGGTTTGACAACCTGGACGGCGAAATGAACGGTTTAGAGGAAAGAATGAAAGAATGAAAGAATGAAAGATTATTTAGTGCATAGGAGCGAGGTACTAGGTACTAGTTTAGAGGAAAGAGGAAAGAGGAAAGAGGAAAGGATGAAAGATACATTAAGAGAATAGGAGCGAGGAACTAGGTACTATACATTAGTTTTTTAGTAGCCAGTAGCCAGTTTTAGGGGCCAGGAACTAGAGACTAGGAGCTAGAATAATACTCAATGTTCAATGTTCAATGTTCAATGTTCCATACTCAATGCTCAATGTTCAATATTCAATGAAAAATGCTCAATGACAAAAGGTAGTTTGACTTATAAAAAAGAAGTATTATTAAAATGGTGGAATAGCCTAGATAAAGATTGGAAGTTGGCTTTTAACATCAATCTTTTTCTGCAAAGTAGCTTAACCTTGCCTGAAATTGAAGATGATTTCAAGGGCATGATGATTCCTGAGGTATTTATTTATCATTTTGGAAATGAAAAGCTTGAAGAACTGAAATCTCTTGAGCCTAATATTGATGAAATTAGAAAGATTGTTTCTTTGAAAATGTTTCTTGCTTCAAATTGTAATTTGAAAGATTTGAGCCCATTGAAATTGCTTAAAAATTTAAAAATACTTGAATTGGAATCAAATCCTGTTGACAATGCTGAGGCGCTTAAAGTTCTTACATATTTAGAAGATTTGACACTTGTTGTAAATGGAAAGAAGCCCAATCAACTCGCTATAGCCAATCTTGTAAATATGCTTGATTTGACCTTTGATCCGCAAAATCAGGAGGAGTTGGAAATTTTATCTAATATGCCTTCATTACGAACATTTTACACAGAATTGGATTTTGAACCAGACCTTAGAGTGTTTAAAAATTTTATAAATCTGCAAAAAATAGTCGGCTATTCTCCTTCGCTTAGTACTGAATCCAACATTACATTGCTCGAGCTAAAAAACTCAGGTGTTGAGATAAGCTGGAATACACTATCTGAAACAATTTAAGGCTTAACTAACTGCACATGAAATGGACTATCATTAGAAATCCCAATGCTGCTTCCGGTAAATGTCAAAAAATATGGCCTGATCTTAGAAAGGTCTTGTTAGAAAATGCAATTGATTTTGAAGACTATGTAACTGAATATCCCAGCCATGCGACTTATCTTACAAGAGAGGCCATTTCAAAGGGAGCTCGTTTTATTATCGTCATGGGAGGAGATGGAACTGTTAATGAAGTTGCAAATGGTATTTTAGGACAAAGTTTTTGCAACCCACTTGATATACTTTTTACACAAATCCCTCTTGGCACTGGAAATGATTGGAGCAGGACGATGAATATCCCAAAGAAATTTAATGAGCTATCGCTTATGTTGAAGTCAGGGACAGAAAAAATTCAGGATGTTGGTCTTTTTAGTTACAAAGATGACAAAGGAAATGAAGTGCAACGTTATTTTGTGAATATGGCTGGTATGGGCTTCGATGCATCTGTGGGAGAGGTTGCCAATAGAAAAAAAGCGGCCGGAAAGTCAGGTTTTGGCGGATATATTTCAGCACTTCTGGGCACCCTTTTTTCCTATAAAGTAAAGCCAATGTCAATAAAAATTGACGGAGAACTAAAAGGAGATTACCAGCTATTTTCTCTTTCAGCAGGCATCTGTATTTTTTGCGGTGCAGGTATGAAACAATGTCCAGATGCCTTATACAACGATGGTCTGATAGATGTCACACTTATCGATAAAATTTCAACATTTAAGGTTATCAGAAATGTCCCCGCCCTATTCTCCGGGAAATTTGTTAATAACAAAGAAGTCCATCAGTTTCGGGGAAAATATATTGAAATTGTGAATGACAGGGAGACGCTACTTGAAGTAGATGGCGAGGTAATAGGGAAGGGATCCTGTCAGATAACAGTACTTCCTGATAGTTTAAGGGTTTTAGGGACTTAGTATTCCTTTTTTCAAAAAAGGCTCAAATTTTTAATCCATTTCCTGATGTCAAAAGACATTTGTTTTCAACCACTTTTTAATTATTCGGAAGAGCAGTTACCGGATAAGTTTCCATATCCTTTTTATTATCAACCCGATGAAATTGCAGTTGTCGCAGCTGAGCAATTAATGAAATTTCTCGAAAATGATGCTGCACTATTTAATTGGGAATTTGGACTGAAGTCAGGAGATAGCAACCCGCGGGGCAGAATGTTTGGTGTGTTAGTGGTTAAAAACGAGTCTAATCAACTTGGCTATCTGGCGGCATATTCTGGGAACATTCCAATTGTTGATAAGGGATTTCCCTTTGTAGCGCCTGTATTTGATTTTTGGGAAGAGGATGGTTTTTATTTGAACGGACTCAAAACTTTTGACATTTTGACGGAGGAAATTCTTAATTTAAAAAATTCTGAAGAATTAATTATTTTAAGAAATGAACTAGCTACAACCACTGAAAATTCAGATATAGCTATCAATGATTTTAAAAAATTAATGGAACTAAGGAAAACTGAAAGAGATTTAAAACGAAGTTTAATTAACATTGAAAATGAAAATAGTATTCAATTACTCAAAGAACTCAATAAAGAAAGTACTGATTTAAGCTATGCTTTTAAAAGATTAAAAAATGAATGGTTGGATAAAATTGCTTTATTGCAAATGAAAATTTCCAGCATTGAAAAAATTATAGAATCAAAATCAGAAGCACGCAAATTACTGTCAAATAGACTACAGGAAACAATCTATCAAGGTTTTCAATTTTTGAATATCAGCGGAGAGACTAAGGGACTTTCAGATATTTTTTCCGATACCGCTATCCGACAACCTCCATCGGGTTCGGGAGAATGTGCTGCCCCACGTTTGTTACAATATGCTTTCAATATGGGCTATAGACCTATTACTATGGCTGAATTTTGGTGGGGAGCAAACTCCAAAGATGAGATGAGGCAGCATAAAGCCTTTTATCCTGCCTGTCGCGGGAAATGTCAGCCAATTTTAAATCATATGTTGGTTGGGATTGAAATAGAAGAACATAGTTTGATTGAGGAAACCTCAAAAATTGAAGACCCAAAAATAATTTTTGAAGATGATTTTCTAATGGTCATTTCCAAACCAAGTGGTCTGCTTTCCGTACCCGGTAAGGAGATTCAGGACTCTGTCTACACGCGCATTTTGCTAAAATACCCAACTTTGACCGGTCCACTTATTGTGCACAGATTGGACATGGACACCTCGGGACTTATGTTGATAGCTAAAAATTTGACCATTTATAAAGCCCTTCAGGCACAATTTATTCAGCGAAAAGTAAAGAAACGATACCTTGCTCTTCTCGAAGGTTTAGTAAAAGAAGACAAAGGTATTATTGAACTGCCATTGATAGAAGATTATATTAATCGCCCACGTCAGATGCTTTCCTTTGAAAACGGAAAAAAATCCATTACGCATTATGAGGTACTTAAACGGGATAATGGTCGAACCTTGGTCAATTTTTATCCGCACACAGGTCGCACACATCAGTTACGTGTTCACGCTGCACATCAGTGGGGTCTGAACTGCCCAATTGTTGGTGATGATTTGTATGGAAAAAAGGATGAAAGGTTGTTTTTACATGCTGATGAGATAGTATTTTGCCACCCAATAGACAAAAAAGAGTATAAAATATCAGATAACGTATGTTTTGGCTTATAAAGTTTGTTTTTTTGTTTACAATGCTTAATTTTACTCCATTATAATGTGGATAAAACCAATTTAGAAGCTTTGTATTCAGTTCAATAAACCAAAAACCATGTTAAGATATATACTTCTAACGCTTTCTTTTTTTTTAACTTTGTTTTTAACGGCTCAAAGCAAGTTAAAACGTACTGACTATTTTTATGAAGATGGCGATATGTTTAGAGCTATTGAAGGTTATTCAGCTATAATCAATGACGATGATTTGGAGCTTGAAGATTCAATAGAATTCAGAATTCTGTATAGATATGCCAATGCATTAAGACTGACTTATCATTTTGAAGATGCGCTTTATCATTTTGAAAAGGTTTACAATTCAGATTATAAAGACAGATATCCACTATGTGATTTAAATATTGGCTATTGTTTAAAACATCTTACAAAATATGATTCTGCAAGATTATACTTTAAAAAATATATCCAAGATAATTCTGATAAAACAGATGAATTCAAAATGTCGGCGGAACAGGAAGTGTTATCTTGTGATCTTGCGCTGAATTTATTGAAAAATCAAGCGGATAATATTCTTATTAACCGACTGAGCGATAAAGTAAATACCAAATTTGCAGATTTTGCCCCTCATCTTATTGGAGACTTTCTTTACTACTCAACCATGCGCTTTGAATCTATGTCAGAGCGTAGGAGAGATGTAGGCGATCCCAATAAAAAACATCTTTATTCTAAGATTATGACTTCAGAGGTAAAAGGTCTTGCTGATGGGGTACAACTTAATCAATTGAATAAACCATACAGAAATGTCGGAAACTCAGCTTTAAGCCTAGATGGTAAAAGATTATATTTTGCAAGAGGAAGAAAAAGCAAAAAATCAGATTGGAATATCATTGCAAAATTATATGTTTCCGAATTTAATGAACAGAGAAATAAGTGGAAACGTCCCAGAAAACTTCCATTTAACACCAAGGAATTAAAAACAACTACACAACCTCATGTTTCCTATGACAGTACGGAATTGTGCGAAGTAATTTACTTCTCCAGTACAAGAAAAGGTGGATTTGGTGGATTTGACCTCTGGAAGGTTTTTCATTATGGTAGTGGAAAATATAGTGAGCCCATTAATCTTGGTGATCAAATCAATAGTATTGGTGATGAGATGACAGCTCATTTCCATCAATCTTCCCAAACGCTCTATTTCAGCTCTAATTGGCATCCAAATTTAGGAGGTTATGATATATTTTCTTCAAAAACAGAAAAAGGAGTTTTGTCAAAACCACAAAACATGGGCATTCCATTAAATGGAGCTGCCAATGATTTATATTATTACATCTCACCCAATGATAAGAATCTTGGCTTTTTAACAAGTAACAGAATAGGTTCTAATATTCTACTGGGAAAATCATGTTGCAACGATATTTATCAGGTGGCTATTCCAGACTCTATTATTTTGAAAACTAATACGGATTCTCTTCAGCAAAAAGATTCCTTGAATGGTAATAATCTTGTAAGCAATGAACCTACTTCAACAGATAATAAAGTAAATGGATTGAAGTTTGAAATAGTGCCAAAAGAATTTAACAGTGAAAAAAATCCTTACACGCTTCCAAAACAAATGCCAATAGATAAAGAAAGCGGTAAGCCCTACGCCGATAATAGTCCATATGCAGAGGCATTCAAGGAAGTTGAAAAAATAGCAAATCAGTCAAAAGATCGTAAATTATATTGGGATAATGATGTGTTGAAACCATCGAACAATAAGGAAACGGACATCAATCCGCTTTATATTTTCGTGCCTGAATCATCTAATAGACCTGAAAATGCGATTTCTCTACCACGAACTATACCTATGGATTCCCAAGGTAAGCCTTATCAACAGAACTCACCCGAATATCTTGCTTTTCAAAAAGTCGATAAGTTAGTAGAAAAATCAAACGACAGAAAGTTATATTGGAAAGACGGCATTTTGACAACTATTGAAAATATTACTCCGGCAGGGGATCAAAAACCCTACCTTTACAAAGTTCAGATTGCAGCGGTGCGTAATCTAAAAACTTACAAATATAAGATGTATGGAGAGGGTCAATTTTCTTCTTATAAAGTAATTTTTGAAAAAAATAATTCTGGTGTAACCAGAGTTGTTATTGTGCCCAAAAATGCAAATGCAGATGGATCTTTTGCATTTAAAACAAAAGAAGAAGCGTTGTCATTATTGAAGAGGGTTATCGAAACAAATAGTTATCTCGATGCTTTTGTAGGATTCTATTTGGATAATGAAAGAGTAGATGGGCTACTTTTGCGCAACTAATTATTAATGCAATTATTAATCTATGGACTTGATTGGTTCATAAGGATTAACCAAATAGGCATTAGTATTACATAGTTTTATTATTCAAACTACTCTAAGTGTAGTCTTTTAATGTAGATTTTATAAATATTTAAACAGTATAGAAATACCTGTCTTGAGTTGTACGCTTATTTTGTAAGCACTATTTCTTTTCCTGATAAATCAAATCAATATACACTGGCAGGTGATCGCTGAATCCACCTATAAATTTTGGGCCTGCGTAAGTTCTGTAGGGTTGAAGTCCCATGTATTTTTTATCTTGTTCCAGTAGAAATCGAGCTGCAAAGATTTTAGCGCCTGTCTCTGATGCAACAAGTTTATTAGCTGTATTTTTTGTTAATGAAGCTGAAACAATCATATGGTCCAATGTGCCCCAATGCCCTTGGTACTTATGTGAACCCATTTTCCAGTTTTTGCCTATCTCATACATATAATTGTATAAATCCTTTTGGCCTAAGTTGTCTTTATGATGCTTTGCACCCAATGTTTGATAAAGACTTTTATCTTCAGCATGATCGTTAAAATCACCCATCAAAATGATATTGGCATCTGGTGACAATTGTTGTATGCTGTCAATTTTAGAACGGACTAATTTTGCAGCGGCTATTCTTCTTGGTTCACTTGCCGCCTGGCCTCCTCTTCTGGAGGGCCAGTGATTGACAAAAATATGTAAGGTATCTTTTTTATTTACTTTGCCACAAACATAAAGAATATCCCTTGTCTTAGCCGATGTGTCAAAATCAAAACTGAGTCGAAGCGCCTTGTGGGAAATATATTGAAAAGAAGAAGGGCGATATATAAGTCCCACGTCAATTCCCCTGGCATCGGGCGAATCTTCATGAACTATTTTGTAGTCGTATTTTAGAAAAGGTGTTTTTGTAGTTAAATCGTAGAGCACCTTTCTGTTTTCTATCTCACAAAAACCAATAATTTCGGGAGGGCCGGCCCAGCCACCCACAGCAGTCATTGTCTTATAAATATTACTAAGTTTTTGTTTGTATCTTGTATAAGACCAGCCTTTCATTCCCTTAGGTAAAAATTCCTCATCCATAATTGTGCTGTCATCTTCTGTATCAAATAAATTTTCTACATTGTAGAAGCTGACTCTAATACCATTATAATTTCGACTTCTGTCATCGAAATCTTTCATGCCTAAACTCAAAAGTTCTTCATCAGCTGCAGAAAATAAAGTTTGACCTGTACTGCTGGTATCTGTTTCTTCAGTTTCATCGTCTTCTACTTGCGCAATTACTATAATTGGCATTAAGTATAACAAGATCAATAGGATAAAATTGGCTTTCATGGCTTTTTCAAATTTTGTATAAATTTAGACATTTATTATATCATTTATGTTTTGACAAAGTTAAATAATTAAAAAGGCCGATAAACTTGAGGTTTATCGACCTATCAGAAACACTCAATTTGACCAAAATGAGACCTGAGACCAATGAATTTTTTGGAGTGTATCTTAAATATCTTAATCGTGCTTTGTCAAATCATTTTCATTGATACAATCAATCAAC
>CANETR010000073.1 GCA_947441325.1 Saprospiraceae bacterium | reverse complement strand
ATGGCTTACAGAGCTTTATTCGGAACAACACTTTATCATGAGTTGGGTCATTATCTGGGTTTGCAGCATACCCAAAACAACCAGTTAACCAGTAATGATAATGCACAATATCCGCCTCAGGGTGCTATGAACAATTCTGATTGTTTGACCAGCGGCGATAAAATCTGCGATACCTGGCCCGATCCAAACTTCTCGGGTTGTAATAATGCTACTTGTGTTTATCAGACTACGCCATCTCCGCCCTGCGGCGTTTTGACTATAAATCCTGCGAGCGGTACGAACTATGGCGGAGGAGTTTCCACCATTTTGCAGCGCAATATTATGTCCTCTAATTCCTTTAATAATTGCCGGCAGGATTTTAGCCCTTGTCAGTATGTGAAAACACAGGATGTATTGCTCAACTGCCGTATGAATCTTTGTGACACTGCCGTTGCTCGTCACTTTAACAGCACCGTGCTGAATAACGCACAATCACCATACAAGGAAATCTGCGTTGGCGGCACAATCCCAACATTTACTGCCAAAAACAGTTGCTACAATTGGTACACAGTCCCTACAGGAGGAGCACCAGTTGCTATCGCTACCAATACCTTTACGCCAACGGCTGCCCAGCTCAATGTCAATGCTGCCGGAACAACATTTTTCTACATTGAGGAAGTCAACAAATATAATTTATCCTGTCGTCAGGTCCTAAGCGTGGTTGTTTCTCCCAAACCGGGCAATGGTTTCAATGTTGCCGATGGAACAAGCTCAATTGTATTGAATGGCGCTCAAACTATTAATGTCAACACCAGCGGAGTAGCGCTCGATGCCAATCAGATTGTGGGTTGGTGGCTTACTGTAGATAACCCGATTTCAAGCACAGCAACAAATCAGACCACATTAAATACTGCCCTTGCCTCTGCTACAGTTGGTGGTGCTGTAACTTCTTCCACACCTAGTCAAATTTTTGAAGCTACAATAGGAACACCGGCTACAGCGCTTAGTCTAAATTTAGATTGTTCTGTATTGAATCCCACTAGAAATTATTTTCTAACACCTTTTGTTTCCGGAAAAAAAGCGGCAATTGCCGATGCAAGCTGTGTTGTAAATCTGCCTATTTCGAACATTACGGTTGGAACTGCTGCTGGCAAAAGAGCTTCTTTATCGATAGGGGGAGTACCTTGTCGCCCTGCTAGTCCGCCAAATTCGCCAACTTTTACAATTACCGTAAATGTAACCGGATATACTGGTGCTGCAAATAACTTGTTAATCAGGATCAGAACTAATGCTACCTGTGCATCTCCTAATGCAGCTGGTGGGTTAGTTGCCGGAAATGGAACTTACACATTTACACAAGCCAGTTTTCCCGCTGGTTTCGACCCTGCAACAACAGGACTTTGTATACTGGTATTCGAGAATGCTGGAAATCCGGGAGGTATGTCTACCGGAAATATTACAGCATCACTTAACATCACCTATTCCGGCACTCCTGCTATAAACTTCCCAACAGTAAACCACACGGCTTGCCTTTTTGGTACTCCGGTTCAAATTAACTGCCCAAACAATATAGCAGTCTCAAACACTGCTGGATGTAATTCGGGTGCTGTAAATGGGGTAACTGGCAATAGCTGGTTTAATGTACTCGACGGTTCGGGAAGAATTATTGCAGCTGTAAATCCCGGTGCAAATAACCTGGGTACAGTTACTGTTTCTGTAAATGATATGGCTGCTGTTCCCTTAGATGGAGATGGTCGCCACTACATACCTCGCTACTGGAATTTTGAATCTTCAAATTTTGGCGGTATTGCCACTCCTTTCCCATCGGGCAATGTGGGCATCAGACTTTATCTGCTCGATGCAGAATTATCGGCTTATAATACTGCAGCTGGCACAACAAATACTGCAGCTCAGCTCAACCTTACTCATTATGCCGGAGCCAATGAAGACTGCGATCTGATGAACAATAATTATAGTACAGCAATTTTAGAGCTAATAAGTAATACCGTTATTGCTAGCAGTACTTACAATTCTGCTTCGGGGGCTGGTTATCAGTTGCAGTTTAATTTATCGCACTTTTCAGAAATTGGAGCATCAGGTTCAACTGTATTGCTTTCAGAAGAAACTCTTCTTCAGTTCAGTTCTACAGGAAATGAGTCAAGTGTTGATCTTTTTTGGAAAACAAACAATGTGAACAATATCGTAAGATATGAAGTGGAACATTCGGTCAATGGCTATGTTTTTGAAAAAATAGGGGAAATTGTTGTAACAGACCCCAACAAAAAAGACTTCACTTTCAGGCATCTCTATCCTACCAATGGGGCGAATTATTACAGACTAAAACTCATTTCTGCAAATGAAACTGCTTACAGCAATGTGTTAAGTCAGAATTTCGAATTACAGCAGACTGTAAAACTAATTCCAAATCCTTCTAAATCTGAAACCACCCTTGCTTTTTACTCGGCACCAAATATCAGCGAAACGGCTGTTGAGATCTATGATATCAGTGGAAAAATGGTATTTAGTCAGGTTTTAACAGTAAGAGAAGGAATGAATTATCATACGCTAAGAACCGATTTGTTGCCTGCAGCAATTTATACTGTCAGATTGGGATCAGGTGCTGAAGTCACTACAATCAGATTCGTAAAAGAATAAAATTCGAAAACATTACAATATCTTTGGCCCTGATTCTTTGAATTGGGGCCTTTTTTAGGTCCGGTTTTTGATTTTATTAGTTTGAATAATAATTGATACTTATGAAAAATTACCTTTATTTCTTCTTCATACTGTTCCTATCTTTTTCATGCCGCTGTGCAAAGGATAAAGGACCCATAAGCATTCCAACAGGTTTTATACCTTATGAGCCAGGCCACTATTGGGTTTACAAAGATTCCGAGGGTTTTGTCGATACCCTGAAAATAGAACAGAATGAGAAATCAGCCGAAGGAATTAAAGTCGATCTCAATTCACAAAAATGGCTGATTAAATCTCCAGATTCAATTTTTGTTCGTTGTCAAACCAGAGGTGGGGGAGAATTTACAATGCCGCTTTTTATTAAAATAAAAGACAAAACTGAATATAACACCTGTTTGGGAGATGTAGTTACAGTGGTTGAGGCGCAAAGATTAAAAGAACCCCAGGTAATTTCAGGAAAGGCCTATATTGACTGTACCGAATATTTTATTAAACCTTACACCAAGGTAATAGTAGCCGACAGGGTTGGGCCCATTAAATATACCTACCTGGATGTGGATGGACAAATAAAATCGGAGAGGGTTATTCTTGATTTTAAATAAAAAAGCAGAAGCTGTCCAACTTCTGCCTTTCAAAAACCATAATAAAATTATTTCAGGCTGAATTTCTTTTGATAGGCACCATTGTCAATGAGTAGGACATAAAAGCCTTGTGCTAGAGTTTCCAGATTTAAGACATTGAAGTTATTATTTAGCTTTCCCTGGCTTACAAATTGACCGGCAATATTGTAAACCTCATAGTTCTGTCCAATGAGGTCATTTGGAATTTGCAAATGAATACTTCCCGCTCCAGGGTTGGGATAAAGCGCAATATTATTTTCTAAAAACCTATTGATCAATGTAATCAGATCGCTGTAGTAAAAAGTGCCATCCAAATCGCTCTTTTTGAGGCGATAGTAATGTACAGCAGCATTTTCGGGGCGATTGTAAAAATTGTAATACAAGGCTTCGTTTGAATTGCCGCCAATTGCCTTTGAATAAACTTTGCCAATTGTGTTGAATTCAAATGCATCTGTTGAATATTCAGGTTCGAAATAAGCACAATTCTGCTCCGATGCCGTTGCCCAATAGAGATAATGGTATCCTTCCGATTCTTTTTTTGCATTAAAATACATCAGTTCAACCGGAAGCAAGCAAGCATCGATGTTGAAACTAAAAATCTGCGGACTACCATTGCAAGTGTTGGCAGTTGCTGTAACAGTTACGGTAGCTGTTCCCGCCGATGCGGTGAAAGCTGCAATATTTCCGCTGCCATTTGCTGCAAGCCCTATAGCGCTGTTACTGTTTGACCAGTTGAAAGTAGTTCCAGCAACGCCATTGCCTGTAAAATTTACCGCTGTAGTTTGTTGTCCGCTGCATAATGTCTGATCGGCAGGGTCATTTACTGTTGGAATTGGATTAATAGTCGGCGTAAATGTTTGCGTACAATTTACACCATTGCTTGTTACCGTCAGTTGTACCGGATTCGTTATTGCTGCTATGCCTGCATTTACGGATGTAAAGCTGAAATTAGTCCCACTGCCGCTTAATTCGAATGTACCATTATTGTCCCTATCGGCAGCCCAATTGATGGTATAAACGCCGTTGCCTCCAGTTGGAACGGATTGAAAATTGAGGATCGTCCCGGCGCATTGTTGTCCTGTAGGTGCCAATCTTGTTCCTCCTGTTCCGATTACATCGATAATTCCATTTGTTGTTGCCGCTGCAGAACAGGGGTTTCCACTTGTTGTAACAGTGAAGTTAAATCTCCCGCTTTGAGTTGGGCTGCCGCTAATTCGAAGATTGCTGCCACTGACTGTCGCAGTTAGTCCTGTAGGTAAACCAGTAACATTTGCAGCTGTTGCACCTCCTCCCAAGGTCATGTTCATATCTGTCATTGCGTTATTAAGACAAACAGTTCTGTTAGCAGCAGCTGTTATTGTATGATTTGGTACATTCACATTGCCAATGGTGATGAACTGACGACCGGGGTCGGTACAGGCTACGCGGTTGTTGCGGCAATTTGTTTCGCCACCTACTGCACCGCAGGTGTTTGGACTAGCTGCAGAAGTTCGGTCAACCGTCGGAGCGGAATTGTAAGTAACTGTTATACTGTTTACGGTGCCTGTTATATTGATGCTTACTAATCCGTTTACGCCATTACAGGCCATATTTCCAACGATACTAACCGTGCCAGTTCCATTGCCAGTTACAGTTTGTTCGCCTGCTTGTGCCTGTGTGACATTAATAGTAGCTGCCGGACTTGTTGTGATGACCACTCTATCGGTCCAGGCTGCGGAGCAAAAAGCTGCACAGGGATTATTTCTGTTGATGTCAAAAATATCAAAACTTGGGTTAGTGGCCGAGGCACTGAAATTCATTGTTACCGTGGTCGATGTCGAAAGGTTGGTCCAATTATGATCCAATGCCAAACCAGTTCCGTTGGTAGGGCTGTAGGTAACACCGGCATCATCGAATCGGGGAGCTGTATTTTGGAAAAGAGAGCCTGCAACATTGACACTCATGTTACAATTACCGTTGGAAAGGGTTGCACTTGTTGCGCCTGTAGTCCAGCTAGCCCAATCGAAGACCTGGGCAATAGTCGAATTTATAATAAAGAAAATGATGACAACTAGAATGTAAAGTTTTTTCATTGGGGAACCATTTAGTTAATAAAAATATTCATAGGCAAAATTTCAGGCTTCAAAAATATTAAGCCCGTAAAAATATTTTTTTACAAAATTTACAAATTATTCGCTTTATGATTTTACAATATTTTAATAAAAGCTTTATTTTTACTTAATTTTAAGCATGAATAATTCGCTTTTTTAAATATTTACATGGCAAAAGAAGACCATCTTTTTCAGTTGATAAAATCCTTAGATCAGGGCGAAAAGAGATATTTAAGTCTGAATATTACAAACCAAAAGAGCGATGAGTTAAAGGACTATCTCAGACTTTTCGATTTTTTGCAAAAACGGTCTGAATATGAAGAAGACATTGCAAAACAAGAGCTTAGTCATATTATTCCACTGCATCGTTTTGCCGCTGCAAAAAATTATCTCTACAGCAAGCTGTTGAATCTGCTGCGTGATTATCACGCCGACGACTCGGTCGATACACAAATCAGAAATTATTTGCAGCTGGTGGAGCTGCTTTTCAAAAAAGGGCTCATCCGACAGGCCGAAAAACAACTTACTTCAGCCAAAAAATTAGCCGAAAAACATTTTAAAAACAGGCAGCTCATACAGATTTACGATTGGGAATACAGTATTTCGACCGTTAGCGAGACTCCTGATGAGCGTGAGATTAGCTTTCATCGCATCGACAGCGAAGAACAGCTGACATTGAAAAATCTGAGTTTTCAATTCGATTATCACCGCGTACATTTCCGCCTTTTTAATCATCTTTACCAGTTTGGTGTACCTCAAAAAGAGGAGGACAGAATCTTTTTCAAAGAAATTCTAAAGCACCCCCTGATGAAACAGGAACCCGATGTTCCGCCCTACACACTCGATCTCTACTATTCTATTTTGAATGCCTGTAATTACATGTGCGCCGATTATGATAAAGCGGCTGTAGCCGGAAAAGCAAGGCTGGAAGTTTTTGCAAAACATGAGGATTTTGCCATCGGAGAAAGTTATCAGTATGCTGCTGCAATCAATAATTATTTGCAGAATATCAATAATTTAGGAAAGTGGCAGGAAATGGAACTAATCATAGAAAATGCCAATAATTTTGCCGACAAGCAACAGAAAAAGATTTTAGGTGTTAGTTTTATGCTGCTGAAATTTGTGGTGCATCAGTTTAAAATTAAGCTGCTGATGTCTCAAAAACGATTCGAAGAAACAGATAACTGGATTAAGCAGCAAAATAAAGAAATTAGTGCCCTCCTCGAAAATAAGGAAAAGGAAAAAAATGTCTATATATTGCCCCTTAGCATATCCGTAAACAGCTTTATTCTAGGCAAAAACGACGAGGCTTTACATTGGATTAGAACCGTTCTGAACGATGACAGAAATTCGATAAGAAACGATATTTATAATTTTTCCGCTATCTTTAACCTGATGATTCATTATGAACTGGGGAATTATACGGTTTTGGAGTCACAACTACAGTCGCTGCAACGATATCTGGCCGAACAAGGAAAAAAGAGTGATTTCGAAACCCTGGTTCCTAATCTGCTGAAGAAGATGGCAGAAAGAAAACCTGGTCGAGAGGTACTAAAAAAACTGCTTGGCCCTGCTTTGGACAAACTGCGGGAAATTGTCGCCCAGCCTGGTTTTGAAAGTACTTTTATAAAACAGTTTTATATCATCGAATGGTTTGAAAGCAAACTAAACAGAAAAAGCTTTTTGGAACAAATCAACCTAAGTCAGAAGTATGAATCCGAAGGATGAAAAAGAATGCTCAGGGCTTTTTTTAAATCAGAAGGTAGAATTAGAATTTAGAATAATTCAAAGCGAATATCGGATTAGTAAGAAGTAGAATGCACGATGTAAACAGTAAGAATATATGATGACTTTAGCTTCGGAGAAGCGCAACATTCATAGCACCAAAGGTGCGTCAGAAAATCAAGCTTTGGAGAAGCGCAACGTGTTTTATTTCAAGCATCAAGACAGTGTAAATTTTTCAGTCTTGATACTTCCTACCTGATACAAATCTGAAAATCTGATATCTGAAAATCTAAAAAATGTACAACTACCTCGATCTCAAAGATACCATCGTTGCCATAGCAACAGCTACAGGCACTGGAGCAATAGCCGTCATACGACTTTCGGGTGCCGATGCCATTTCCATAGTCGATAAACTTTTCAAAGGAAAAAGCCTAATGGGCGT
Source organism: Saprospiraceae bacterium (assembly GCA_947441325.1). Classification (GTDB taxonomy): domain Bacteria; phylum Bacteroidota; class Bacteroidia; order Chitinophagales; family Saprospiraceae; genus Saprospira. Next base: position 471 of record CANETR010000073.1, on the reverse strand, counting down.
GGTAAGTCATACTGTACACCTGGGTTATATCTGCGATGAAAAGGGCAGGAGCGTCGATCAGGTTTTGGCAACAGTTTTTATCGGACCGCACTCCTATACCCGTGAAAATGTGGTGGAAATTTCCTGCCACGGCTCGCCCTATATTCAGCAGCAGCTGATGGAACTTTTTATGCGCAACGGCGCCCGCATGGCCCGACAGGGAGAATTTACCCTGCGCGCTTTCCTCAACGGACAGCTCGACCTGGCACAGGCCGAGGCCGTGGCCGACCTCATCGCTTCCGACTCCGATGCCTCGCACGAATTGGCGATGAAACAGATCAGGGGCGGTTTTTCCAATGAAATCAAAAAACTGCGCGAAGAGCTCATCAATTTTGCCTCCCTCATAGAGCTGGAGCTCGATTTTGGCGAAGAAGATGTGGAATTTGCCAACCGCAAAGACCTTGAAGCGCTCATCAGCCGTATTCTTGGCAT
>CANETR010000072.1 GCA_947441325.1 Saprospiraceae bacterium | reverse complement strand
GTTACAGCTGTAACATTGCCGTCGATTTCAATATTTATATCGTAACTATTTGCCGATTGTTTGCAAAATATCTTTAGTAAGGTGTAATGTTCAGGCACATTCGACACAAAACTAAAGTTAAAAGATGCAGGGGTCTGTTCGGTTCTACAAGTCATACCCCTTACCCCCATTGGCAGCTTAGGAATTACGGTATAACCTTTTTCATATGACCATCTTCCAGTATGAGAGCTAGTGTACTCTATTGAATTGTAAGTATTTGCAGTCGAATAGGGGAACATTAGTCCTCTGCCGGCATCACCATGTAATTCCTGCAATCTTTTTCTTATCTGACCTGGAAAAGCTTCATGTTGACAATGTGAGTCACCAAAATGTAGTACAGTGAGTTTCTCGCGGTCGGTATTTTTCCATTTTTGATAAAAATGATCCATTGCATCTCTACTGTAAAATTGTAGCATATTCAGCTCAGGATGCAGAAATTTGTAATTGGAATAATAAGTCTGCTGAACCGGCACCAGTTCATTTGTAACCTGTGCATTTAAATGGACAAGACCCAGTATGAATATAAAAAATAAGCAGCTAATATTTTTGATCATTATTGTTTGTCTTAGAACTGAGCGATGATATTCATTTTCATCTCGTTTGAAGAACGAGACAAATTACTGGCCATTTAGGCCGGTCGAGTCAACCTTTTTTTCAGGGTCATTTGTTTTATTGGTAGATGAACTCTTAGAATTCTTAGAGTTGGTTTTCTTAGGTTCCTTGTTTTTTGATTTACCCGAAATGCTGTCTTTTGTAATTTCTTTATTATGTTTTTCCAAAATGGGCTCCAGAAGTTTTCCTTCGGGGAACATTTTATCCCAATCGGGCAATTTGTGTGCCACACAGACTACTTCACTTTTTGCAATCTTCTTAATCATGTCTGAATGAGAAGGCGTATTGGCAGAAAAGCTATTGTGGAAAATCATTAAATCTGTTATGCCATTTTTCTCTATAAAATCTTTGAGGTTACATTCGAAATATCTGTAGTCGCAAATGTAAGTGCGTTCGTAATGAGAAACTAAATATGGTGAAATAGCATTGCCAAATGAGTTTTTGAGAATCATCAGGCGTTTTCCATTTTGCTGTTTCGAAACAACACAGATTGCAGGCAAATCACCGCCCAAAAACACCCCATATGCATTGCCACCCCGGGCATTTTCAACATAGAGCCTGGCTTTTTGGGTGAGTCCGTAGCCATTTCCGTAAAGTTGAAAAGCGGCATAACTTATGGGTATTTTGTGATAAACAACCGAATCGATATTATTTTCTAATCTTTTATCCCTTGTACTTCTGTACAGTGTGCCCAAAAATTTTGGAATGACCCCACGACGCATTTCTGACAATGGCACGGGTGTTAGTCCAGCTTTTTTACAAAATGCAACATAGGCATAGTATGCTCCAGTGCCAGTCCAGTGATGATCTGTATTGAAAAATATGTATTCGTCTTTATGTTTATACAATTCAGAACTGATATCGAAAGATTTGACAGCAGGATCTAAAAACTGATAGGTGGTATCAATTATTTTGCGTTCAGAAATTCTTTTGTCGATGTATTCAGAGGGCAAATAAAACTCGCCATGTGTTGGTGTGATCCCCAGGTAAAGATTTACATTGTCGGGCAGATTTTTTCTAAGCTCATTAACTGATTTTGCAAGATAAACTGCCGTGTTTTTAGAGCCACCAAATATTTGAATCGCCATCCCGTTGTAAATGAGTAAGCCTTGGTTTAGGCTTTTTACATCTTTTGAATCGCCATCGTTATGAAAAGTAATTCCGGCTTCGTTGTCCGTACTATCGATTTCATTGTTAAGTGTTTCTGTTCCGGCATCAAAATCAATGCTTTTATTGTAGAATGCAATGTCTTTCGAAACAATGCCTCGATTTTGTTTAATTTGAAATGCTATTGAAACAAATTCATCTCTAAAGGGGAAATTATCTGAATAATAAAGGTCAAGACTATCTACAAATTTACCGTTTTTGAGTTTTTCCCAACTGAATGTAGGTAAAGCGCACAAAGGTCTTTTTTCATAATCAGATACTGCTTTTTTGGGTAGGACAAAAAACAATACTCCCATGCTTGTTAAAAGAAGCACGTAAATCACAGCATTTAGTCTTAAAAAGAATTTTCCAAACATCAGAATCTGAAATAAATAAATGGGTTGTAGGTATCACCAACCAACATGGTTATAGACAAAAATAACAATAAAATCTGAATTCCTGTAACGCCAAAAAAGTAAAGCAAGGAAGCACGTTCTCTGACTACTTTTTCGAACCATTTAGAGAAAACAGGGTAAATTGGAAGACAAAGCAATAGGGCTAGAATCAGCCAGAACATATGATTTTGCAAAACCAGGTTCAATTTGAAACTCCAAAGCGGATTACCTGCAGCACCTACCATGATTTTGAGGAATTCAAGCAAACGGTCCATTTCGGCAAAATAGAAAAGGGTCCATCCGAACAGCGTTGCAATAATAAGGTACAAATGTGCAAAGGGTGGAACTGCCTTGAGCACCCTACCCAAAAAGAGTCGCTCCAAAAATATCAGAATGCCATAATAAAGACCCCATAATACAAAATTCCAGCTTGAACCATGCCAAAGCCCAGTGAGTGCCCAAACAATAAAAAGGTTTAAATAAGCTCTGAAGCGGCCTTTTTTATTGCCCCCCAAGGGTATGTAAACATAGTCTCTGAAGAAAGTTCCCAGTGACATGTGCCAACGTCGCCAAAAATCAGTGGCCGATTTTGAAATGTATGGATAATTGAAATTTTCGAAGTAATGAAAACCAACAGTTCTGCCAAGGCCTATAGCCATATCGCTGTAACCGGAAAAGTCAAAGTAGATTTGTATCGAAAACATCAATATGCCAAACCAGGCCTCGCCAACACTTAGGGTACTGAAATCGACTAAACCTTCACCGCTACTGATGTCCATCGGGCCAAGATAGGTTCTGGCCAGTTCGCCGGCTGTATTAGCAATAAAAACCTTCTTAAAAAGGCCAATACTAAATCTTAAAAGACCCTGACTAATGTCGTAGGCAGTTTCTTTTCGCGACTCAATCTCGTGGGCTACATGAGCATAACGTACAATAGGACCGGCAACCAACTGATGAAACAAACTTACAAAAAGCAGAAACTTGAGCGGGTCACGCTGCGCTTTTACCTCGCCTCTGTAAACATCGATAGAGTAGGAGATGGTTTGAAAGGTGTAAAAGGAAATACCAATGGGAAGTGAGTAATGTGGAGCCTGCAATTTTGTGCCTAAAAGCAGGTTGATATTCTCATAAATAAACACATTGTATTTAAAAGCTGCGAGCAGGCTTAGATTTATGATTATTGAAGAAATTAACCCCAATTTTTCCCAGCCTGTACCCCTTTTGTTTTCAATCCAAAGTCCGTTCAAATAATCTACCAATGACGAAAAAAGTAGGAGTACAATCCATACCGGTTCGCCCCAGGCATAAAAAACCAATGAGAAAAAGGTCAACAGTACATTCCTATAGGTCTTGTCCCCAAAAGCATAATATAGAATTAGCTGGAGAGGTAGAAAAATAGTAAGAAATGGAAGACTGGCAAAAACCATATTTGCGTTTGACCTGAATAATAGCTTTAAGCTTGGTTAGGAATGCGCAAAAATAAAAAATTTAAACCAAACTAAGGCAATGGGCAACATTTTAAACCAGTAAATTGGGCTAATTTACAAAAGTAAAAGCAGCAGGCAGGTTTAATTTAATTTTACCTGCAAGCGTTGGGTTGTCGTTGCTATCTGTGAAATATTCAGTACTTAGGTCAACGCCATCGAAAAGTTTGGCAATATTGAAATTAATTCCGAATGTATTTGCACCGCTTTCGAGGTCATTGTGGGCGACGAAATCGAAGGCCTGGAGAAATGAGTTACCGCCAATATTAAATTCGGCAGCTGTTTCGGGTATTCCATCAGCATTTGTATCTACCATCGCATCAATTCTCAGAAAAATATAACCATTACCCGCACCGAAGTCCATGGATGGATTTTGGGCAGCAAGCGGATCGGGTGCTGTTCTAGCGGAAAATTCGGCAGACGACTGATTGTTTGTGGTGGAATCAATACCAAAACTAAATCTTATATGGTGCAAATGTGCTATGTCTTTATTTGTAATCAATCCAATTTCTTTTGTGTTGCTTTCAGGAGAGACTAACAGATATTTATTAGCAAAACTTTCGGTTCTGAGGGCATCATCCTCGATGTTAATTCCTGAGATATACATTTGAGCCAGGCTAAATTTTATAGCTACGCCATTGATAGTATAAACCTGATTGTAAGCAAAATCGCTGTTGTTTATTTTGTGATTAAAAGCCAGATTGAGACTGATATCCTTGTGTTTTTTGCAGGAGCTATTCAGTAAAATGAAGCTCAGCAAAAGGAAGGCTAGCGTTGATTTTAAGACAATGTTTTTCATGCTTACTGCTTTTTTATTATTTTTTCGAATATTAAAAACAAGGCTCGAGGTATTTTTCTTAGCTTTTCAATAACTTAGTGTCGGAATTGGATGCTAATCTTAAACAAATTTAGGATAAATTGTTTCAAGATTTTGTTTTGAATGGTTATAATTTAAAAGAATAACGTCTGATTTACTCATTTGGTTAAATAATTTCAGCGAGGTGTACAAATATTTTATAATTATTTCGGTGCTAATTCTACCGCTCTTTTTGGCCTATTGTACCAAATCGGAGGATAGGGAATATGAGCGTGTAAAAAAGTTGTTCAGAAATCTGGGTGATAGTGCCGAGTATGTGGGCATGAATACCTGCTTGAGCTGCCATAAAAACGTGCACGATACATATAAAGAAACAGGCATGGGTCGCTCTTTCGATTTAGCTCGGCCATGGCGAAGCGATGCAAAATTTGATGAGCACGCCATTGTTTACGATAAGGATTTGGATTATTATTACAAACCTTTCTTTCGTGATTCTATTCTTTATGTCTTAGAATTTAGATTGGAGGGAAAAGATACGGTTCACAAGCGAATGGAGCGGATTGATTATATCATTGGCTCAGGTCATCATACCAATTCCCACATGATACATCGCAACGGTTATCTGTTTCAGGCACCGATTACCTATTACACGCAGGAAGGTAAATGGGATTTGGCTCCGGGTTATGAAAAAGCCGCCAGTAGCCGATTCAATCGAATTATTGCTACGGAATGTCTCACTTGTCACAATCATTTTCCCAAACATGTAAGTGAATCGGAAAACAAATATCTTGAAATGCCACGTGGTATTGAGTGTGAGCGCTGTCACGGACCTGGCAGTATTCATGCCAAGGAAAAACTGAAAGGAATTATCATCGACACTTCAAAATATGCAGATTACAGCATTACCAACCCCAGGCATCTGCCCCGCGACTTACAGATGGATATTTGTCAAAGATGCCATTTGCAGGGCGTTGCAGTATTGAACGAAGGTAAGAGCTTTTTCGATTTTCGTCCCGGCATGCGTCTTTCCGATATCATGCAGGTTTATCTGCCCCGTTTCAGCAATTCACATGAGCGTTTTATAATGGCATCGCAGGCCGATAGGCTAAGACTAAGTCCCTGTTATCTAAAATCGGACGAACTTTCCTGCATAAGCTGTCACAATCCACATCACAGCGTCAAATCGAAAGAAAATAACCGTTACAACGAAACCTGTCTGAGCTGTCATCCGAGTTCAAAAAAGAATTTTTGCTCCGCACCGGCTGCTGAGCGCAAGGTCGAAAAGGACAATTGCGTAAAATGCCACATGCGACGCAGTGGCAGTATAGACATTCCGCACATTACCATCACCGATCATAATATCTGCAAGGAAACTGCCCGAAAAAAGATGACGGCAAAGGAGCAGGATGATATTGCCGCCTTTCTTGGTTTGGAATGTCTCACGAGTACCAAAACTTCAGAGCTCGACCTCGCAAAAGGCTATCTGGCACTTAACGATAAGTTTATGAAAGACAGAGCGGTGCTCGACTCGGTAGCTTTTTACTTGAAAAAATCGAAGGCAACGGCAAAAGATAAATTTAAAACACAGGTACATTATTATTTTGCAGCTGAGCAGTACGCACAAATTGTCGATTTGCACAGTACAGTTACTTTGAGCGAATTAAATGATGCCTGGACCCTTTACCGAATAGGAGAGGCTTTTTATCGCACACAACAATTACCCAAGGCCTTGCCTTATTTTGAAAAAGCGGTGAAATTGAAAAAATACAACCTCGATTTTCAGGAAAAACTTGGGGTACTTTATGCCAGGCTCGGTCTGGCAGAAAAAGCCAAAGTTGTTTTCAATTTTGTACTGACAGAAGATGCCGCAAGGCCGCTCACTTTGAGCAATCTGGGACTCATTGCAGCAAATACCAGAGATATGGACAGAGCATTGTATTACTACAACAAGGCGCTCAGTTTCGATCCCGATTTTGAAACGGCACTCATGAACAAAGCCGCCTTGCTCATTTATCAGAAGAAAAATGCCGATGCCCGAAAGGTATTGGAGCATCTCATTAAAAAACACCCGGCCAACCCACAGGCAAGGGAGGCGATGAAAGCGATTTAGAGGAAAGATTAAACCGATCTCGTTGATAAACGAGAGAGCTCCACGCAGTGAAAGGTTATTAGAATTTGTCTCGTTCAACAAACGAGATGATAATTTGATAATTTGATAATTTGATAATTTGTCTCGTCCGGCAGACGAGATTCCAAACGGCCCTCGAAAGCCCTCTCCCGAAAGCTTTCGAGGAAGCTATCGGGGGGGCTTTGTGAAAAACGATTGCAAAGGAGCGCGGTATTTTAATGTCGCAGGTAGTTGAAAAAATGAAAGAGATTGAGAAATTTGGAAATGAGACATTTTGGAATTTTAGGATTATTAGACATTTTTAGGATAAAATCGCTAGATTGCTTATCATTTCTGCATTGTACATCGACACAAAAAAAGCCACCCCTTTCGGAGCGGCTTTGATTGTTTAATTGTTTAGTTTATTAAATTTTATTGAACGTTTAGATTTGAAGGAACATTAGCAGCAACTGGAGTTGTAGTGCTCAACATGCTTACTTTTCTAAGTGTAATTTCAGTTTCAGCATTGTTTTTCAAAATCATTTCATTGCCATTGTCAGAGATGATGTACTGGAAATCGCCTTCAAGTAGGTCAGATAAAGCTTGATGATTTGGATTGTTAATGGTGCAGTTTGCGAAATCAACTGTGATATTGTCAGTTGCGAACAAGTAGTGCTTGCTGCAAATATCGCGACCCAATTTCATTTCGATATAATCGTTGTAGAAATTCATTTTCGGGTGCTTCACGGTGAAGCTGATGTTTACATTTTTAGGAACAGAAACTACTGACAATACTTCCCAGTTGCTACCTTCAAGTACATTGCCGGTCAAAGATTTTTCAGTTGTAATAATTTCTTCTGTAAGCACTTCAGATTTTTTGCACTGAACAAAAAGTAAAGAAGTTGTGATTGCGAATGCGAGGATGAATAACTTTTTCATGACGTTTGATATTTTGTAGATTTTTAAATTCGTTTTCGATTATTTGATGATACAAAGGTAGGCCGCTGTGAACCCCAATTCAATGACCGAAAACCAGAGAAAGGATGACCTGCGTCAGTTTTGAAAAAAGATTGAAAGAGGAAAGAGGAAATCCCGATAGCTATCGGGAGAAAGCGGAAAGATTGAAAGAAATTTGATCCTGTCATGCAGGCGAGACGAAGCATTTTTTCAAACGGTTTTAACCTTTGTGAAAAAACAATAGCAGAGGAGCGCGGTATTTTAATGCCGCTGCACTAGGTTAAATTTTACCACAGAGTGCACGTAGATTTTGACACAGAGTTCACAAAGTCAATCTTTGCGCTTCTTTGCGTAATAAAGATCAAGAGCGTTCTTTGCGCCTTTGCGTGAAAATAGCCTGGTTGAGAGAAATGCGAAAATTTTACCACAGAGTGCACAAACCCTCGAAAGCTTTCGGGGTTACACAGAATTCACAAAGTCAATCTTTGCGCTTCTTTGCGTAATAAAGATCAAGTGCGTTCTTCGCGGCTTTGCGT
>CANETR010000071.1 GCA_947441325.1 Saprospiraceae bacterium | reverse complement strand
TCAATGATCTTAGAACCCTCAATCACTATTTTTACGCCCAGATCTTGCTCTCGTTTCTTGGTTCGCAATTCTACCTGAGCCACAGCCGCTATTGAAGCCAGCGCTTCTCCTCTGAAGCCCATAGTTTTGATCCTGAAGATCTCCTCGGCTGAGCTTATTTTGGAAGTTGCATGACGTTCAAATGACATTCTTGCATCTGTTTCGCTCATTCCAATACCATCGTCAATAACCTGAATTAAGGTTTTTCCGGCGTCTTTTACGATAAGTTTTACATTTTTTGCACCAGCGTCAATTGCATTTTCCATCAATTCCTTAATCACCGATGCCGGTCGCTGCACTACCTCCCCCGCTGCAATCTGATTGGCAATATGATCGGGCAATAATTTTATGATATCTGCCATTGTGGCCTTACTTTGTAATTTTAGTTAATATTCAGGAAAAAACATTTGAATAATGACAGGCAAAAATCTGTACATTGCTATGTAGAAAAAGACAATCAAGGCTATCAGAATAGCAATAATTCTAAGATTCCCACCTCGCCAAAGGCCTTTCAAATCGCGTCTTGAAACATTCTTGGCATGTCTTAGACCATCGCGTATTCTTGATTTTACTACCGTAGCATCGTCAATTTCTTCTGAAGAAGCAGTTTTCTCTGAAGCATTTATTTTCTGTCTAAGGGCTTCTTTTTCAGCATCAAAATACCTTGGCTTATAATTAAAACCACGTGCTTCGTGTTTTTTTACCTTTAAAAATCCAAACATTTCAAATATATATTTTAGAAATTATTAGCAAACAAATCTACATGATGGGATTCAAACTGTATGCAAAAATAGCCATTACAGCAACAAAGACTAATAGGACAATCAACACGATGTAAATAAAAACATCTCTCATTTTAAATGATCTTGCATCTGCATCGTCTTCGTAGGCGATACTAATCCCAGCAAGTCTTTCTTCTTTGGTCAAAGGGCGTTCTTTTCTTTGTTTGGGCTCATTTGATTTTTTATCATTTATCTTCTTTTCTTTAGTTTTCAATTCCTTCTTGGGGGCAGGCTCAACAGGAATTTCCACTTCTGTTCTTTTCGTTTCTACTTTAGTGGTTTTTTGAGGCTCAAGTGGCTTATGTTCAATTGTTTGAGGCGATGCCTTTGGCGCTTTTTTTTCATCAAAATCTTTGTTCTTTACTTCAACATATTTACTTGCCGATTCATTGATAAAAGGATTATTTGCATGGATAGCAATTTTCAAAACCTCATTATGCTCAAAAGGCAAGCGCAAAGTTTTAGTACCCTCTGCTTCTACACTCCCTATAAAATCGATTTCAACCTCCGATGCATGAATGGTTTGCCAACGAATGGTAATAGGCTCAGCTGCGGAAATTGCTTTTTTAGAAATCTCAAAAACAGTAATAATAGGCTTTTCCTTATCTTTTATTACTTGCAGCTCTTGGGCAAATTTCGGATCCAGCATGCTATCATAGGCTGCTCTTTTTATTGGATTGATAAGCATATTGTAGGCTTCCTGCAGTTCACGGTAACGCTCTGCAAAAAAAGGGTCATTGGCATTTGCATCCGGATGAAATTTAGCTGCCAATTTGCGATAGGCAGTTATAATCTCCGTTTCAGTCGCCTTTTTATTGAGCCCTAATATGGAATAATATTCTCTCATCAATCATTTTTTCATTTCCACAAAAATAGCAATTTTCAACGAGAAGTGCAATTTAAAAATTTACAGGCAAGCTTCATTTTCTGAATATTTCTTAAATTTTTCTAAATTAGTTCATCTATCTTTGAAATTATGAACTAAGCCCTTAAATTTATGGTTCAAATAAAAAATTACTTTCGATTGGTTATGAAATTTTTATTTAAATTAATACCTGTTCTACTTTTGATATGCTTTTCAAATATCGTTTGGGGACAAATCGACCTGCAAAAGACTGCAGGACGTGTATTGCAAAGAGCCGAAAATAATACTCAAAGAAAATTGGAACAGACCGCCAATAGAGTGATTGACAAGAAAGTGGATCAGGCGCTGAATAAACCCAAAACAGGTTCTTCCAATAACAATCCAGCAAGCAAGGAAAAGGCTTCAAATGGAGATGATAAAGTTGTTGAAGAAACTACCACTACAGTCGTTACTACAACTACCACTACAACCACAAAAACTGTAAAATCTCAAGGCGCTGATACAAAAGAAAATCAGAATAAAACGGCTACCAAACCTGCTAACAGCGCAACAAAAACCAGTACCAATAAAAACAATGATACCAAAGCTCATGGTAGTCTATTGCCTCCTTCAAATTAAAATTTGATTAAAAATGAATACATTTCTTAAAAAATCGTTTTTAGTACTTAGCGCTACTTTAGTACTGATTCTTGGTAATTCCTGCCAAAGAGCAGCAACTTGTCCGGCCTATTCCAGTGTCGATCCAAGCAAGAGCAATATCAATATGTCCAAAGAGAAATTTGTCAATGCGGAGGTAAAACCAAAAACGCCTGAAGACAATAAAAAAGAAGTCGAAAAGCGCAAAAATGCCGAGTTGAACAAAAAGTATAACAGAAAAAAATCGACCAATCTTTTTCCTTCTTACATGAGGTAAATTGTTAATTTCTACCATAAAAAAACTCCCGCTGAAAAAATATTTCGACGGGAGTTTTTCATTGATATTATACGGTATTAAAAACAATAGCCATTTGCTTCAATCAGTTTTTTGGCAATTGCTCTTCTGGCATTTTTAACATTAATATTTTCATATTTCGAGAAGCGTTTTACGCCATTGAGCATCATGCGCAGCGCATCACCATCGGCAAAAGATGACAGCGCATCAGATGCATTTTTGGCAATACGGGCAATCACATCATTGAAATAAACCTTCATCATTTGTCCCTGTATATCGGTATTGTGACCCATAGATTCCATTTTGCGAATTCTAAGCAAGACACATTCCGCCACATAGATATCCATCATAATATCGGCAATATTCATCACGATTTCCTGCTCATTTTTCAAGTCAATCGCTCCGTCCATTTGATATTTTGCAGCAGCACCGGCAACCATCAGACCAATTTTCTTCATGTTTTTCAAAGCATCAATCTCTGCTCCCCAGCTGCCATCGGTTTTATCATTGCTTGGCATTGCAGCTAATTCTTTTTGTACTGCCCAGGCCGGACCAACGAGGTCGATTTCGCCCTTCATGGCGCGACGCATCGTCATCGAAAAGGCCAGGAGACGATTAATTTCGTTGGTACCTTCAAAGATTCTGTTGATGCGTGCATCGCGATAAGCGCGGGCAGCTGCAAATTCTTCCGAAAATCCATTTCCACCATGTATTTGCACTGTCTCGTCCACTACATAGTCGAGCATTTCTGAACCGATTACCTTTAGCATGGCACATTCAACTGCATATTCTTCTGCTGCTTCCAATTTTGCTTCTGCATAGCTCGAGCCTGCGTCATACATAGCAGTTGCCTTACGTTGCAACAACCATGAAGTGCGGTACAAGGCAGATTCTGTGGCAAAAATTTGTATTGCCTGCTCGGCCAGTTTATACTGAATGGCACCAAAACTCGAAATTGGCACATTGAATTGCTGACGCTCATTGGCGTATTTGATAGCTGTGTTGGCATTCCATTTAGCACCGCCAAGGGCCATCACGCCTAGTTTGAAACGACCAATATTGAGTACGTTGAAAGCCACCAAATGTCCTTTCCCGATTTCGCCAAGTATATTTTCAACAGGCACCTTTACGTTTTCGAAGAAAACCTGACGGGTAGATGAACCTTTGATACCCATTTTGTCTTCTTCGGCGCCAAGGCTTAGTCCTTCGCGGTCTCTTTCAACCAAAAATGCGGTAAACTTGTCGCCATCCACCTTAGCAAAAACGATGAATACATCGGCAAAACCGGCATTGGTAATCCACATTTTCTGACCACTGATCAGATAATGTTTGCCATCCTCACTCAAAATAGCCTTAGTTTTGGCGGCAAGTGCATCAGAACCTGAACCAGGCTCGGTAAGACAGTATGAAACCACAATCTGCCCTGAACAAAGGCCTGGCAGGTATTTTTTCTTTTGCTCTTCGTTACCAAAATAGAAAATTGGCAACATACCTATTCCTGTGTGTGCAGCTACCGAAACAGAAAAAGCACCCGAGCGACCAATTTCTTCCGTTATGATGGTATTGGTATTCGTTTCGAGTGGCATTCCGCCATATTCTTCTGGAATATGAGAGCTCAAAAGGCCCTGTTCTCCTGCGATGCCTAGTAGTTTTTTGGAAATATTATCTTCCTGTTTTTCAATTTTTTTGTAGTTGGGATAAATATGTACCTCGCAGAAATCGCGTACCATTTGACGTATCATCTGCTGCTCCTCATTTACCTCCTCGGGTATAAAGGTGTTTTGCGGTTCTGTGTCGCTAATGAGGAACTCTGCTCCCTTTAGCACAGTAACTTTATTTTCTGTTGTTTCTGCCATGATTTTTAAATGTGATTTAATGGTGATATTTTATTACAAAAACTATTTTAGCACTATTTTGTGATTTAAAGTTTATTTTTTTGCTCTAAACGCGAAGGAAGAGATAGCGCCTGGGCACTATCTCTTCCTTCTGTAAATTTTAAATCTTGCAATACCCTTTTGGTATTTGTAAAACAAAAATAGCATTTAATTTGATAAATTTCAAATGATGCTGTTAAATTTTTTTGACAAAGTAGATGATGTGAAGGTAAATATTTTACCACAGATAGGACTTTGCCCTCGACGGATTATACGGATTTACGCGGCATTACTGCGAGGTTAAAACCCCGCACTCCATTGCTGTTGTTTTTTAAAGGCCCCGAAAGCTTTCGAGGGCCTTTTAAAAATCTGCGAAGATCAGTGACATCCGCGCTGTTTGTAGAACATCCGTGGTAAAGATAAAATTAACCACAGATAAGGCTTTGCCCTCGACGGATAATACGGATTTACGCGGATATGGATTTGCGGATTACTTACACCAAGACGGATTTAAGCTGACACATCAGATTCTGAAGGAATCAGAAAAAATCTGCGAAGATCAGTGATATCCGCGTTGTTTGGAGAACATCCGTTGTGAAGTTGAATTTTTAACCGCAGATTGAACTTCGTTCTATACAGATTCTGCGGATTTACGCAGATTAAAGATTGCACATTAAAACAAATACAAATATCTCTTTGTTAAAAATTATTCATTCACATGCCTTAACTTTGCGTAGAAATTTCAAAAACAAAAACTGATGAACGGTAAAAGGGTTGTTGTTGGCCTGTCGGGCGGTGTAGATTCGAGTGTTTCGGCATATTTGTTACTAGAGCAAGGCTATGAAGTGATAGGACTTTTTATGCGCAATTGGCACGATGATACAGTGATTTTAGACAATGAATGTCCCTGGATTGAAGACAGCAACGATGCCCTGCTGGTGGCACAAGCATTGGGCATTCCTTTTCAGGTGGTGGATTTAAGCGAAGCCTACAAAAGCAGAATTGTGGACTATATGTTTGCCGAATATGAGCGCGGCCGAACGCCCAATCCAGATGTGCTCTGCAATCGCGAAATAAAATTCGATATTTTTCTCAAAACTGCATTAGAGCTTGGTGCCGACTATGTAGCAACCGGTCATTATTGCCAAAAAGGAATTATACATAAAGATGGCAAAGAGATCTATCAATTGCTGGCAGGTGCAGATAAAAGCAAGGACCAGAGCTATTTTCTTTGTCAGCTCACACAGGAGCAGCTGAGCCATGCCCTCTTCCCTATCGGACATCTGCAAAAGGCAGAGGTGCGCCGCATTGCCAAAGAACAGGGTCTAGTTACAGCTGAGAAAAAAGACTCACAGGGTCTCTGTTTTGTAGGCAAAATCAAATTACCCATTTTTCTTCAACAGCAGCTTTCGCCTAAAAAAGGTCAGGTAATAGAAATTGCTGATGATGCCAAATTATATGCAGACCGAGAAGCTGAGCTAGCTGCGTGTGCCGATAATGAAGCAAAAATGAAACTGCATTGCCAGGCATTCAAGCATAGCGCCATGGATGGAAAATATATAGGCGAGCACGAAGGCGCGCATTATTTTACAATTGGACAGCGCAAAGGGTTAAATATAGGAGGAAAAAAAGAACCGCTTTTTGTAATTGAGACAGATACAACAGATAACATTGTTTATGTCGGTCAGGGTGAAAACCATCCGGGATTGAACCGCAAAGGGCTATTTATTCCCAGATCCGATGTTCATTGGATAAGAACTGACCTTGCATTAGAAACTGGCGAAAGTCGAGCATATATGTCTCGTATTCGTTACAGGCAACCTTTAACCAAGGTTACAATGCAGATGCGCATTGAAGGACTTTATCTTATTTTTGATGAGCTGCAACGTGGTGTCACGCCGGGTCAATTTGCCGCCTGGTACGAGGGGGAGGAATTGATTGGATCGGGGGTGATTGGATAGATTAGAGATGTGAGATTAGAGATGTGAGACGTGAGATGTGAGACGTGAGATGTGAGACGTGAGATGTGAGATTTTAGACTACTTGTATTGTAATTCAACCTTTTAACCTCATTCTTTAGATTTTTAAAATACAATTTCAACTGGCAGCGGATGGTTCCTGCTGTCTGTAATGCCTTAAAGTAGATGGCGCCACACCAAAATGCGCAGGTATTTCAATTTCGGGATTCAGAATTTTGGCGGCAATTTTTATAATGGCCATATGATGAATGGCATGTTCAATATTAAAAGCCAATTCCCTGTAAAGTGAACTATCAATATAACTTATTTCAGTTGCGGCTTCCTTACTGTGACAAAATGAAAGCTGAAGTTTTTTATCCATTGGCTCTGTTTCCAACCAATTTATAATAACAGTTAAAGCCTCTTGTGCAGCTTTGCTGCTTTCCTCGAGCAACATCTGTCGCTGTCTTTTGTCATAACAAATCGAGGCATCAGACAATTGTTCCATCAGGCACTGATAAAACTCAATTATATGCCTGCAATGCTGCCCGATACTGGCATTGAAGAAAAGCTCGCTTTTCTCTACATAGGTTTTATAATCGATTTGCTGCAAAAAACTATCAAGGTCATGCAAGACCTGTAAATTCGATTCGATGAGATTCATAATGGATTGGTTTCGAATGTAAATTTCCGAATTTTTATTCAATTAAAATAAAGATTTAAGCGCTTAGATCAGAATAATCAAAAAAAATATTTGAGTTATTTTTAAATCAAAAGACTTAGATCATTTCTAGCTTAAAAATTCAATGCTAACTAAAAATGAATTTTTGTAATTTTGACAAAATTTCAACAATGAACGAAGCGCAAATAATTGACAAATTAAAGACTATATATAGTTCTTATGCTGAAGTAGCCATAGATCACATTTCCGCGCTCCCACTTTCGGGTTCCGAGCGCCGATATTTCAGGTTTTTCGACAAGAATAACAAGAGCATTTTGGCAGTGTACAATCCAAATATTGCAGAAAATGAGGCCTATTTTTATTTCAGCAGCATATTGAAAGAAAGCGCTGTAAATGTTCCTGAAATTTTAATGATTTCGTTGGAACGTAGTCAATATCTCATTGAGGACCTTGGCGATAACTCTCTGCTGCAGCTTTTGGAAAATGACCGAAAAGTTGAGGGCAGCATCAGTGAAAATACAATAAAGCTTTACAAAAAAGCACTAAAATCGCTCGCAGTCATTCAGCTGAAAGTCGATGAAAAAATCGATTATAGCAAATGTTTTCAAAGCAATGAATTTGATAAAAAATCGATGCTGGCCGATTGCAATCTGTTTAAATACTGGTACCTCTACCCAAAACAAATGCCATTTGATGAAATTGCATTGGAAAAAGATTTTGAGCAGCTATGCGAATTTCTTTACAATCCTGATGCATTTCATTTTATGTACCGCGATTTTCAGGCAAGGAACATCATGGTAAAAGACAATGAGGTGTATTTTATCGATTTCCAGGGAGGAAGAAAAGGACCATTGCAATATGATCTTGCCTCGCTGCTCTTTCAGGCTAAAGCACAATTACCTGAGCATCTGAGAGAAAACCTGCTGGAATATTATCTCGACTGTTTGCAAAAAGACATTGAAATCGATCGCAGCCAATTCAAAAAATACTACTACGGTTTTGTGCTGCTGCGTAGCCTTCAGGTTTTGGGCGCCTATGGTTTTAAAGGGTTTTATCAACGAAAGGAGCATTTTTTGCAGAGCATACCCTT
>CANETR010000070.1 GCA_947441325.1 Saprospiraceae bacterium | reverse complement strand
TGCTGTTCCACCAGAATTCAGAAAAACTTCAATTGGATTGCTATAGCATCTTGCAACAGGCGCGCTTGTGTCCTGAACTGTAATAACCGAGGTACAGGTTGAGGAATTGCCCGATGCATCTCTGACTGTAAGTGTTACAGCGCTGCTACCAAAATTGGAACAGGTGAAAATTTGAGAGCTAGCGCCATTTACCAAAAAGGTAGTAACTGCACAATTGTCGGCCGAACCATTGTTAAGCACTGAACCCGTAAGTGTCGCCTGTCCACTAGCGTCAAGATTTAGATTGTAATTTCCTATACAGGATGCAATAGGTGGAGTGATATCATTAATAATAACAACTGAAGTACAAGTACTTTGATTACCGCTTTGATCCTGAACAGTTAGTGTAGATGTATTTGGTCCTAAATTGGCACAGGTATAATTAAAATTTGGCTGCCCGTTTATCAGGAATGTCAGCGCTGCTCCGCCACAGATGTCAGTACTATTGTTGTTTAGTGAAATTGCACTAACATTTACCGATGCAGGAGATGCTGAACTTAGGTTTCTGGTAATGGAAGGCAAACATTGGGCGACTGGGCCAGTGGTATCTCTTATTGTTACGGTCGTTGCACAGGTGCTGAAATTGTTGGAGCCATCAAAAATTCTTAATGTAATATTTTGGGTAGAGCCAGAATTTGCACAAGAATAGTTGATTGATGATTGGTTATTGATGGTATAGAGTGCTGATACTACGAAACAGTTATCGAAGCTGCTACTGTCAACCAAAATAGGAGTGAGGGTTGCGCTGCCTGTAACCGCATTGAGGTATAGATTAAATGGAGCCCTGCATCTGGCTGTTGGTCTAACGGTATCTGCTACTGTCACTACTGCATTGCAGCTTGCAGAGTTGCTGTTAATATCGGTTGTGGTAAGCAGTGCATTGTTAAGTCCAAGATTAGAACAGTTGTAAACCTGGTTGTTGTTCCCATTTATAAGTCTTTGTACTATTCCGCAGGCATCGTTGCTACCTCCATCTATTTGAGTTGCTAAAACACTTACTACACCCAAGGCATCTAAATACACAGTTGGGTTGGAGCAAATCATGGTTGGTCTTACAGAGTCAACTACATTGACGGTTGCTATGCAGCTAGCGCTATTATTATTATTATCAACAACCGTAAGGGTAATGCTTTGGCTTGTAGAGACACTGCTGCAATTGAAATTCGCAGGGCTTATGAACATGGTGTCTATTCCGCATGCATCAGGGCTTCCTGCATTTATTTGAGTAGGTTGAACTGTAATAACACCTAAATTATTGAGATAAACTGAAGTTGTTTGACAAACTGCATTTGGAACTGTCAAATCCTGAATTGTCACTACCGATGTACAGGAGTCGGTATTGCCATTGGCATCTGTTACCAATAAGCTGATATTGTTAGCACCAACATTTGTACAGTTGAAAGTTCTGCTTGTCAGGCCATTGTTGAATTTAAAAGTACTGATTCCGCAGGCGTCTGAAGATCCATTGTTAAGCGTACCTGCGCTAAGAGTTAAGTTACCGCTTGCGTCGAGCGGAAGTGTCAGATTTCTACAAATTGGACTAGGTTTTACCGTATCAACTACAATTACCTGTGCGTTGCAGGAACCAATGTTGCCATTGGTATCAAATATTTGTAATTGAACTATTTGTAGCCCTGTATTGGTGCAAGTAAAAATAACAGAATCCAGTCCATTCACTTTAATAGATGCAATGCTGTTACAATTATCATAAGAACCATTATTGACATCAATAGGTTTTACAGAAACAGTACCAACACTGTTTAGGTAGACTGAAGTGTTTTGGCATAAAGCCTCTGGTCTGACAGTATCCACTACACTAACAATTGCCGTGCAGGAATCGCTATTTCCATTTACATCCGTTCCGCGAAGACGTACGCTTACATTACCAATATTGGCGCATCTGACAGTGTCTAAAGATACTGAAAGCGAAGCAAAGCCGCAGGCATCGGAAGAACCATTATTGATTATTGAAGGACTGATTAGAGCAAATCCCGAGGGGTTAATGTAAACATTTGTATTTAAACAACTCATACTGGGTTTTACAGTATCTCTGATATCAATAGATGCAGTACAGTTGTTAGTATTTCCATTTTTGTCAACAACAATCAGAGATACACTGTTAGGTCCAACGTTTGCACAATTGAAAGTCTGTGAGATAGTGCCTGTACTATTGATAAAAAATGTATTGATACCGCAAATGTCGCTGGATCCGTTGTTTAGCTGCGACGCATTCACCGTAACCGTTCCGGCACTATTCAAGTGCGCTATAATATTTTGACAAATCGCAATAGGCCTTGTTGTATCACTTACAGTAACAGTTGCATTGCAAGTTGAAAAATTTCCGTTAACATCGTTAACTCTCAAAATGGCTGTTCTATTGCCAGTACTGTCACAATTGTAGTTAATATTTGTACCAACTGCCAATCCTAAAAACTGAAAAGATGAAATTGAACAGTTATCGCTAGAGCTGTTGTTGATGTCAGCAGTTGTTAAAGAAGCATTACCTATCGCATTTAAAATTAGGGTAACATTTCGGCATTGCGCGACAGGTCTCGTTGTATCCTGGACATTAACTATGGATGAGCAGCTTCGACTATTTCCGCTGGCATCACTCACCAACATGCTTACATTTCTGTTTCCAATGCTATCGCAAGTAAAACTTGAAGTGCTTAACTGATAATTACTGATACTGCAATTATCAGTTGAACCGTTATTGATTTGTGTTGAACTAATGCTAACTGTGCCCGTAGTGCCTAAATAAGCAGTAATATTTCGACATACAGCATTTGGTCTGATGCTGTCTAAAACCTGAACAGTTGAAGTGCAAGTTCTGCTATTGCCATTTACATCATTTATTTGCAAAATGGCTGTTCTGCTACCAATACTATCACAGGTATAAGTTGCACGAGTGCCAGGGCTCAGACCGTTGATCGTTCTGCTTAAAATTGAACAGTTATCTGTCGATGCATTGTCAATCTCGGTTGCAGCAACAGTTACAGTGCCGCTGCTACTAAGATAAACAGTTCTGTTCTGACATATTGCATTTGGTCTGATTGTATCAATAACAGTGACCGTAGCATTGCATGAGCTGGAATTTGAAGAAGCGTCACTTACAGTTAATCTCACATTTCTGACACCAACGCTGTCGCAGCTGAAATTGACTGACCCCAATCCGTTTAACAGGTAGCTACTGATGCCGCAGGCATCGATAGAACTATTGTTGATGCTACTGGCAGGAACATTTACAGTTCCCAATGAATTGAGATAGACATCAATGTTTTGACAGTTTGCAGCTGGCGCTGTAATGTCCGTCACAGTTATACTTGCATTGCAGGCAGAAACATTGCCCGAACCATCTGTTACCGATACTGTAACAATATTAACACCAAGATTAGCGCAATTGAAGCTGCGGTTTAATCCAGTGCTGAATGAAAATGTAAGCGGACCGCAGTTGTCTGAACTAAAAGCGGCTACCGTAGATGCAGCAATTGATGCTGTGCCAGCAGCCGAGAGAGATATGGAAGACCCAGAACATATAGCATTTGGTGCAGTTACATCAACCACATTTATTATGGAAATACAGGTATCTCGGCTGATTCCCCCTTGTTGTGGCGTATTGTTTTTGGTAACAATCAAATAGGTTGTTCTTGTTCCTATACTGTCACAGTTATATGTAACAGATGTTCCATTGTTGATGGTATAAAGCAAAGGTCCAGATGGAGAACAGGTTGCAAATGACCCATTGTCGATAGTGGTTGCTGTTGCTGTTGCCAAGCCATTTGATGCAAGTGCTAAAGTTCTTGTAGGATGACAAATCGCATTAGGCGGAATCGTATCGAATGCCAGAATTCTTATCCTACAAGATGGATAGAATGAAGATGAAAGTGATAGAGAGTTTCTAAAATTATTGTTTACATCCCTGACCCTTGCATAAAGATTGTTTGCCCCCGTTCCGTGAATACCTGCTGAGGAATTCAGAGAGCAATTGAAAGTTACGGTATTTCCAAAATTTACATTGTAACCATTCGATATTTGAATAGAGCCCACGCCACAGGCATCAGTTGGAGTGAGTTGTGAAACATTATAAGTTGCCACACCTGCCGCATTCAGATAAACTGTATCAGCAGTAGCACTGAAAATTCTACATTCCGGAACATCGGGTGCAACGGAGTCTCTTACAGTGACAGATGTTGGAGTAGGGCATATCGTTGTTCTTCCAAGTTTATCGGTGAGTACCATGTAAAGCGGAAATGTAGTTCCCGCATTAGAACAGTTGAAAGGGGAATTTAACAGAGGCGTTCCGGATGCATTGAGTGAAAATCTCACAGAGGAGAGCAAACAGGAAGTATCGCTGTTGAGATTCAGATCGGAAAATGCAGGCGTTCTCAACCCAAAAGTATCTAATTTTAAGAGTGCAGTAGCTCTGCATCTCGAAGTGAGCGGAGGAGATGAGCATGAGATGATGGTAATACAGTAAGATTGTATGCAAATCCCGCTTGAATTTGCATTGTTATCAACGATTTCCAAACGCCATAAACCTGCACCAAGGGAAGCTAGAAAATCGGTGCCTGCTGGTAAAACAGATGCCAAAGAATTTGCAGGATTGTAAGTTGCCCCATTTGTCGGAAAACCCAAGATTGTAGTAGCGCCATCTCTGAAACTTGTGCTGATGTTGCTAACAGATCCGGTTCCAGACCAGCTTCCACCAGGGCCTACCAATGTTCTGGAGATACCACTAGGCCCTACCAAAGACATTTCAACTTCTGATACATCATCTGTCCCATTAGCACCTGCACAGTTAGTCTGTCGGCGCGACCAGGTGACAGAAATTCTTACATCCGTAACTACATTGCCGACGGGTACAGACCCGGTAAAATTTATACCCGGAGTTAATGACAGACCATTGCTTACAAAAAGGTTAGGACTTTCGCAAAGGGTAACTGTCGATGTCTGTGAATATGAAAAAACAGACAAGGATAGAAATACTATAAAGAAAAATACTTTGCTAATTCCTGCCGATAAATTAAAAAACATATATCAGATGGGGATTTGTATAAACAGTTGAGGTAAAAATACATAAATTGTGAAAAATAATGACATTTATAACAACAATGTTAAAGAAATCAGGTCAAAATTTCGAATTTTGCGTCATTCAAGATGCTAATTTAAAAACGAAAGACTTTTCATGATTGTACATCACCTGTCTTTGAAATAATTTAGCTTTACAATTTGAAGCAGATATCAATGAAATTATTAGTAAAAAACAGTTTGAAATATTGGAATTACTTGCCTTTGTTTTTGGCTTTTTTTCTTGGTTCATGCACTGAAAATTGTCCGAGCGACAAAGTTGTTTTTCAGAATAATATGAATGAACTTATCAAAGAAATTAACACAAAGAAAAGAACCAAGACAGACTATGAATGGGATCTCATTGATAAAAAAATGAGAAAAATGCTTCTGGAATGCCAACCAAAATTTTCAAATGAACTTAGCAACAAGGAGAACATTATTTTTTGGGAAAATGCTATTGGTTATGCCTATGTAAGATTTGGCCCGGAGCTGTTAAAAAAATATGGTCAAAGCGATTTTTTGCTTTTGAAAATTCGAGATAATGTAAGTCAAAATAAGATTGAAGTAAAGTCAGCAGTAAAGAGACTTTGCAAAGAATGGCCAGTGCTTTACGGCAGCTCTGAAGAAGCCATCAGCGATTTGATAAAAGATGTTATGTTCCTTAGGAAAAAGAAAGGACTAATAACAGTTGACAGTTTAGTCAATTGAAATTACTTTCCCTTCAACAGACAACTCGGTCTGAAGAAAAACATCTTGTGCTTCATTTAGTAAAATATTCAAATTTGTGTAACGTGTGGAGAAATGCCCCAAAAGCAGTTTTTTTACTTCTGCGGCCTTTGCAATCATAGCTGCCTGCCTTGCTGTTGAATGTCCCGTTAATGTAGCCTGTTCAACTAAATCATGAGAAAAGGTGGCTTCATGATACAGCAAATCTACATGCTTGATAATTGGGATAATTTCTTCAGAGTATGCAGTGTCTGAGCAGTATGCATATGACTTTGGTTGGGGAGGGTCTAATGTAAGTACCGAATTTGCTATAAGATTTCCATTATTGTCAGTCCAGTCCTGCCCATTTTTTATTGATGCTATCATTTGATAAGGAATAGCGTATTCCTT
This sequence comes from Saprospiraceae bacterium, assembly GCA_947441325.1. Classification (GTDB taxonomy): domain Bacteria; phylum Bacteroidota; class Bacteroidia; order Chitinophagales; family Saprospiraceae; genus Saprospira. The sequence goes on along the minus strand of CANETR010000070.1, from coordinate 2,014 downwards.
GATTTTTTCCTTAATTATTTTTCTGGGGCCTAATTTTTCTTTGAAAAGAAAGCCATGTGATTCGATTCTATGTTTGAGCGGAATGGTACTAACAACAAGAGATTCTGTCTCTAAAATACACTGTTCTTTTTCTGGATCTGTTTCAAAATATTCAAGTTGAAAACTTAATTGACTTTTTGAAACTCTGAAAACAGTTTCCAATAATTCTTGAATTCCGGGAGGGCTGAAAATAGTTAATTTCTCATTCCTTTTATTGAGACTCATCGACATCAAAAGACCCGGCAAACCAAAAATATGATCGCCATGCAAATGACTAATAAAAATGTGCTTTATTTTTGAAGGACTAAGTTTAAACAACTGCAAACGCATTTGCGTAGCCTCAGCACAATCAATTAGAAAACAATGATCTTTGTATCGTAAGAATTGAGCACTCATGTGCCTTCCGTGAGCAGGAACAGCAGCATTTGAACCTAGAACAGTCAGTTCAAAACCCATAACTTATTCATCTTCTCCTTCCTCACTTCTCTCTTCGCCTTGCAGTTCATTTTTGAATGTCTGCATCATGATGTACTTTACAGCCTCGCTTGTATTATCTTTCATTTCCAGTACTGAATCTAGTCTTGAAATGCTGATGAGCGTTTTAACATTTGGATGTTCTACTCCTGTTAATACAAACTGTCCTTCATCTTCTGTCCAAAGTCTGTTTGCTGTCAAAATGGCGCTCAGACCTGACGAATCGACATATTTTACTGCTTCGAGGCTTAGTATCAAATTTCTAATGCCCTGATTTTTTAGAACAACAAATTCGGACTTTAAATTTGGCGCTTTTACCGAGTTTAGGTTCTCCTCGGCAAGGGTCATTATTGCGTAATCATCTTGTTTTTCAACGGAATATTTCATATTTTTTTGATTTATTGTAGTAGCGAGTTTTTGTGCTATTTACTCAAAAGATAGACAAGCGCTCAATTTAATGCTAAAGATAAATTTAAATATTGTTTTATCAAAATGCTTTGGCATCATTTTATTGCAAAGACATAATGTCAATTCAAGCAATAAAATTTCATGATAATGACGAAAATCTTTTTCTATCCCAAAAAAAATCTTTTTATTTACAAAAAATATTTGGAAGTGTGGGCTGGTTTTAGCGGCAACATTTAATCGAAATTTACGTTTAATATTTAAATAATAAACTAATATATTATGGCTGATAATCGTTTTTCGCCTAAAGTAAAAGAAGTGATTTCTTACAGCAGAGAAGAGGCTTTGAGAATGGGGCATGATTACATAGGTACCGAGCATCTTCTTTTGGCTCTGCTGAATGATCGTGATGGTATTGCCCTCAAGGTATTGCAGTCCTTAGAGGTGAATACTATGACACTAAGACAGGCTATAGAAGATTCCATACAGAGTAGTTCTGCAAAAGTACAACCATCTTACAATGTTGGGAATATGCCACTTACGCGCAAAGCAGAAAAGGTGCTCAAGGTAACTTTTCTCGAAGCTAAGATGATGAGATCAGATCTCGTAGGTACAGAACACTTGCTTTTATCTATTTTAAAAGATAAAGATAATCTCGCAGCCAAGGTTCTTATGGAATTTGATGTAGATTATGATATTTATAAAACCGAGCTTGAATTTGTCCTTTCTGAGACTAACCCTGGTATCAGCAACGAATTACCAGGTGATGAAGAAGGATTTGAAGACGAAGAAAGAGGTGCTCAGCAAAAAAGAGGACAGGGGTCTGGCAAATCAAAGTCGCACACACCTGTACTTGATAACTTTGGTCGCGATGTAACCAAACAGGCCGAAGATGGAAAATTGGATCCTATTATCGGCAGAGATAAAGAAATTGAACGTGTCTCTCAAATTTTGTCACGTAGGAAAAAGAACAATCCAATATTGATTGGTGAGCCTGGTGTGGGTAAAACTGCAGTAGTAGAGGGTCTTGCACTGCGTATTCAGCAAAGAAAAGTTTCAAGAACGCTTTTTAATAAGCGAATTGTAATGCTCGACC